>SLRT01000173.1 GCA_007130825.1 Syntrophomonadaceae bacterium
TATATTCAACAGATTAAAAGAATTGCTCACTATTACAATGTGCAAAATATTGTTTCCGGCATATGCAGAGATCCTAAAGATGACCACATACTATCTTTAGCCGTTGAAACAGGTGCAGATTATATTGTTTCTGGTGATAAAGACTTGTTGTCCTTAAAAAGTTTTCATGCAATTAAAATTTTAGACGCAGCGAAATAGTTGGAAATATTGGCACAGTAAATCCACAAAGAAACTGAACCGCTGGCCAAAGATGAAATCGTCTATAGGCAGTTAAAGATAGGAATTTACTTTTCTGCTGTGTTATATTCCCTTTGGGTGGGCTGCGTTGAACTACAATCAATTTTTAAGCATCTATAACTCCAGACCGGAAGCAACCTACAAATTACTTTGGAAGTTATTAATAAAATGCACAAATAGGGTGAATTGGTTTTCTTAAGATAGATGGTGTGATTTGTTATACTTGTAATGGTCGGATAATTTTTAAAACTGTTGAGGCTCTATGAGACTAAGCAAGGTTGTCAATAAGTACGACATCAATAATCAGCCAACTGCTTTTTTTTACTGGCAATCAAAATCGTATCAGAAACGGCTTCCCGCATTAGAGCAAATACGTTCAGAATACAACTCGTGGAGATGTCATGCTGATCAAAGACTTCAAAGAGTTTATCGAATTGTTAAACAGTAATAGGGTTAAGTATCTTGTGGTGGGTGGATACGCTGTCGCTCTCCACGGTTATCCACGTTATACAAAAGACCTCGATATTTGGATTGAGCTAACTGCTAACTCCTGAAAATGCCAAAAGGACTTTTTGAGGCATTGTTTTTCCCTCTACAAGCTTAACCGGACCAGGTGGCTATGTACTGCATGCCGGAGTGGGCGGGTGCACCGGCTTCGACCTTCCAGCTGCCGGGAAGGTTTTGCTCCCTGGCCACCATGGCAAAGTGGCACATGGCGACGCCCATGTCCAGCCTTTGCAGGCGGATCTTGCCCATGATCCGGTTATAGATCTTGTTTTCCTTTAAGAACAGGTGGAATTTTCCGGTTTCCTCCATGATAACCCGCCAGGGCTGGCGGTTTGATGTCGAGGGCCCGAGGCGGACTGCTTCTAAGGGGTCGTGGTACGGTCCCGCTTCTTTTGCGGTAAGCGGCGTATTGCCGCCGGGGCCGAAGAAAAGCTCAGTCCAGGGCCTGCGTTTCTTGGATTTAGCGGCAAGGCGGGTCAGGCGGTTTGCGGGGCTTGTTTCATCCGCCGGGTGGCCCACCGGGGTGATCGCCGGCAGCAGCTCACCTGCTTCAAGGTTCATCTTCCGGGCAAATGCCGCCCGCTTAAAGGTGCCGCCGAGCCAGCAGGTGCCCAGTCCCAGGCTGGTCGCCTTGAGGATTATTTTTTCCAAACAAAAACCCAGTTCTTCCAGGGCACAGGTGGTGTCTTTTACCGCACCCAGGATATAGAGGTGGGCGCCTTTAATGAAGCCGTAGGTGCCAAGGCCCCGCAGCTCTTTTTTATCCAGCGGTTTTAAATCGAGCATCTTAAAGCGCGGTTTCGTGCCAAAGGGGCCGCTTCCCACGGTTTCCATGTAATTTTTAAGGTCCCGGTGAAGCGTTTCTTCTACCGGGCGAGTGGAATAACTGCGTACCGATATCCGTTCTTTAATAGCCTCAAAAGCATTAAACTCTTCTATGATTTGGTTTTCTTGCATCTGGTATTCTTTCATTGAACTCACTCTCCTATAAGGTCGAATCAGGCTTCCAGGTAGCTTTCGGCAATATTTTCCCAGGAAAATTGTTTTTCCGCCAGCCTGTGGGCCCTGTGAGCCAGGCACGCCCTTTCTTCTAACGTTATTTTTTCCAGGTAATCCAGAAGGACGGTGATTTTGGCGGCCAGGTTTGGAACTAGGTCTTGATCCAGGGTAAGGTGCCTGATGCCAGCCGCCCTAAAGACATCCTCTAGGTTTTCTTCATAAATATCAACCACATCTGCAAATCCGGATTGGTATGTCTGTAGCGGTAAAACCCCGCAGGCCAGCGCTTCAACCCCCACCAGGCCGAATGATTCAGGGAAAATAGAGGGGGCCACAGCAACATCGGCACAGGGAATAAGCATTCTCAGTTCTTCATGGTCCATGATTCCTGTAAAGATGACCTGCTTGAAGAACCTGCCTTCACAGGCCTGCCGGAAGCGGGAAACTTTAACCGGGTCGGAGAACAGTTTTTGCAAGCCTTCGCTGTACTCGTTTTCAGGAACATCTTCAAGCCCAAAAGAGCGCGGGTTGGCGATCATCTCCAGGGCGAGTTTAATCCTACCCTGATCGAGCGCTCCGGTGATGGCTTCCAGGTATTCCCGGGCTGCTCCGAACCCGACCAGGATTAAGCGGGTCTGCGGGTATTTTTGCAGGACCAGCGGCATGGCGCCGAGTAAAAGATGGATTCCCTTGGTCCAGAGATATTTACCGTAATACAGCACTATATTCTCATCAGCCCAGTTGATCTCAGCCAGCTTATCTGCTGTGTCTTTGTCAGGGGCCCAATCGTCGGAGCGGCTCCTGAAATCGGCCAGCAGATCCCTGATTTCTGCGGCGCTTGTTACGGTCTGCAGTTTTCTAGCGAACTCTTCCTTTTCTGCGGCGCTTTTACCGCCGCTTTTTTTCACCGCCGAGTTCCGGAGCTTTTTGCCTAGCTCATTGATCTGTTCTGTTTTTTTATCCGGGCTGGTCAGGGGCTGAAAAAGCCCGGTATTGACTCCTGCGAATATAACCCGGCATTTCTTTTCCAGGCCCGGTAGATCTGAAAAGTAGGCCGTGAAATCAGCCCGGGAGTGATTGCTGACAAAAACAAGACCATCAGCAGCTTTAATACTTTCCAGGGCATAACCGCGCAGGAGGTTGCTTTTGCGCACAGAAAAATTTAGGGCGCTTCCATGCACGGTTACCAGGTGCCGGCATTTTTTGTTCCCGGAACCGGCCAGGGCTTTGGCCGTGTAAACGGGCTGCATGATGGTGTGCTGGCTGATGAGCAGATGCGGGGATTCTTTTTTAAAAACAGTTTCAAGAGCAGCGCGGTTTCTATCTAGATAGTTTTCAATCTCGGTTTCAATTAAACTGGGAAATTCCTTTACTTTAAAACCGGGATAGCGGTCGTAGACATAAACCGGCAAAAGACCCCCCAGGTGGGGGCGGTAGTGCAGGCATTCACCCGGGTAGCCAGTGCTGCGGTCAAATTCTAAAGCGGTCCCGCAGTTATCTTCATTGAATTTTTCGCTTCGGGAAATGAAATCAAATTCTTCAGGTTGAGGCTCCTGGCTGAATAACAGCACCCGGTGTCCCTGCCGGCAAAAGGTCCGGCAGAGGTTGGAAACATAAAGGTTGCTGCCCGTTCCGCGCAGCAGGTAACCGTGGACAACAGCAATAATCAATTAATCTATCCTTTCCGGTCACAGCAGGTATACCTGGAGTTACATCTATGAGCTTAACCCCGTTGTTTTCTGTCAATCCTATTTATAACATAAAAGATAGGGGCGGCGCCAATGGAATTCCAGGTTAATTATATAACTTCGCACACCATTTTACAGGCAACAATCAAGCTCGGGCCGCAATCACTGATCCGTGCAGGCAACCCGCTGTAACCGGTCAAGACTTTTCGATGAAAAGCGGCCATTAAAAGTTGAAGATAATTGAAGGTGACCATGGTACCAGGGCGATCACGGTCTTTTTTTTGCAAAAGCAAATACCGGCGCTGGCCTTGACTTCAGAACAGATGGAGAAGATTTTAAAAACAGCCCATGCAGCGGCCGACAGGCCAGATCTTGTAGACTGCAGCATGCTGGCAGAGCTGGCCAAGGCCATGTCAAAGCTTGTGAAAGTGCTTTCAATGCATGGCTTAAACTGAAAAAATAGGGGGAAAGGTCAAGTCTTGAGTTATATCTTTTGCCATATAATACAAGGCTATCATCGACAGAATCCCGAAATGCTTGTTTTAATTGCTCTACACTTCTACCCTCAAATGTAAATACGTCTTTAACATTAATAACCTCACCGTGAAATATCTCAGCTTCCTCATCAAAGTCCACTTTGCCATGATAACCTTTATATTCCATTATAATTCACCCCTGTTTCTTTAAGAAATCTTCGTAAAGAGCGAACAGTTGGCTTGTTTGTCTCCTTCTCAGGATGCGGCCTGTGAAATACAGCTTTTCTTCCCTGCAAGGACACCCTAATTCTTGAACCTCTGCCTTCATATAATTCAGCACCAGGCGCTTCAATGAGATTCAGAATATCGATCTGCATGCATTCTATTTAGATAATGAGGCTTTGCAACTGGCTTATGTTGATTTTGATGGAAATAACCTCAAAATCCTCTCTGTAAAGGATGAGGTTGAGAAAAAAGTAATTGAGCTGGAAACAGAAATAAAAGAAACCTGGCATAATAAATTAGATTTTTTATTAGATGGCAAGTATTTAGCCCTACGGCAGGGATTAATCATTGAAACCCAGACAGGCGAAACGCTAGAATTTGGAGGCAAGGTTGAAATCCTATAGTATGCATGGAACGGGGAAGAAAGATTGGTCGTTCTTCAGGGTGAAAAATATGGGGAAGGTTACAAGCTGGAATTTAAACTGTTGGATAGTGATCTGGAAGAGATAGAAGCCTTATCTACACTTTCCCAGAACCAAAATATGGGACTGAAGATGGGTTTGCAGTAACCAGCCATAATGATAAATGGCTTTTCGACATTGATGGCGAAGTTTATTCCTTTGATTTTAAATAACCCTTTAATACCGAACATAAAGCTCCCGTCCCGCAGCCTGCATCAAGAACAGTTTTATAAGCAGTAAGGCCAATTTCATTGCTGATGCCTGCCAGCCCATTTGCATAATGCTTTTCCTGCCTGCTATAAAATAAGCTGTTCATGAGTGGCACTAACCCTGCCTCTTATGGTATAACTAGGATTGACTGAAAACCTTCATCAACCGCCATATGTTCTAAGCTGAAGAAATAAAAAACTGCCTTGCCTCAAAAAAAATGTATTTTATTTATCCCCCTTTCGTATTCGTGAGTTGGAAGAACCAACAAACCATTTAAGAAAAGATTTTTTCCCTGCAGTTGCTTGATTTGATCAAGTCTACAACTTATTATTGACCACCCTGGTCGAAAATGCTATACTTTATTAGACCACCCTGGTCGAAAATATTACGGGAGGGAACGGTTATTACAGGGAAATTTGGTGCCCTGGAGTTGGCCAAGCAGGAGCGGATCTTAAGCGCAGCCCTCGAAGAATTTGCCGGACAGGGATATGAGAAGGCTTCCACCAACCGGATCGTAAAAAAAGCCGGTATCGGCAAAGGTATGCTCTTTTACTACTTTAAAAGCAAGAGAGAGCTTTTTGAATATTTAATTGAATACTCAATCAGCTTCGTGGTCAACGAATATTTAAACCGGATTGACGAAAAAAAAACTGACTTCCTGGAAAAATACCGGCAGGCGGCTCAGTGCAAATTAAAAGCCTATAGCAAAAACCCCCATGTATTTAATTTTTTGGGTTCACTGTACATCAACCGGGAAATTGAGAAGTGCAAAGAACTGGAAGAAAGAGTAAGCGAAGTAAAAAAAACAGGTTACGCCAAGTTCTTCAATAACATTGATACCTCTTTTTTCAGGGAGGATGTTGCTCCGGAGAAATGTATAAAGCTTATTTACTGGACCATGGACGGCTACGAAAAAGATATTATCAGCCGCCTACAGGGCGAAAATCTTTCGTCGGTGGATATGGAGCCTTTTTGGGAAGAATTTTTTGAGTATATTGATATACTAAAGCGCGTATTTTATAAATCTAAGCATTCTTAAAGGAGGTAGGGGAAGTGTTCCAGGTAAATAATCTTACTTACCGCTATCCACGAAACCCGGAAAATACGCTTAAAGGCGTTTCATTCGACATCAAACAGGGTGAAATCTTCGGCTTGCTCGGACCCAGCGGTGTCGGTAAAAGTACCACCCAGAAAATCATGGTCAAGCTGCTTACCGCTTACCAGGGTGAAATCTATTACCGTAATAAAGAACTTAGAGAATTTGACAGGGAATATTACCAGGAAATAGGGGTCGGCTTTGAAGTGCCGGTCCATTTTTCCAAGCTCACAGCCGAAGAAAACATTAACTTTTTCAAGAAACTTTACCGCAACCAGGCCCATACCGATGCCATGATGCAGCGGCTGGGCATCTATGAAGACCGGAAGAAAAAAGTGGACGAATTCTCCAAGGGAATGAAAGTCCGACTTAATTTTGTCCGGGCAGTCCTTAACAGGCCTGCAGTGCTGTTTCTTGACGAACCTACCATCGGCCTTGATCCGGCCAATGCCCGCATTATTAAAACAATGATCAAGGAATTCCGCAAATACGGGGGAACTGTGCTTTTAAGCACCCACCTGATGAACGATGTCGACGAACTCTGCGACAGGGTTGCCTTCATGGCCGACGGGCAAATTGCAGAAATTGACACTCCGAAAAATCTCAAAATTAAGCACGGAGAAAAGAAACTAGAGGTGGAATATGCCGAAGGTGAAACCACGAAAAATGCATCATTTGATTTAGAAACTTTAAGCCGCAACGAAAACTTTTTTAACCTGGTCCGCACCCGTCAAGTCATCTCGATGCACAGCCAGGAAACGACCTTGGACGACATCTTTATCAAAATTACCGGGGTGGAAAAACATGGCTAACTTTTTTATCATTCTTTTCGGTGAACTGCAACGGATGAAGCGCTATAACATTGTTACCGCCAGCACGGTAGTGGCCCTGCTCTGGATCGGGGTTCTTTATCTGACTGAGATTCCCGATATCACCTTCATCTTTCCTCTCCTGATCTATATCGATGTCACTTCCATGGCTATTTTAATGGTCGGGGTAACCATTTTTTATGAAAAGCAGGAAGGAAGTTTGCATACCATGCTGGTTACGCCGATCAGCAAACAGGACTACCTGCTTTCCAAATCAACCGTAACCGTATTAAGCAGTGTAATCACCCTGGTCATTCTCTACCTCTATGCCATGATTTTTAAGGAAATTGACTTGAATTTCGCCGGGCTCCTGGGGGCGGTAATTTTGGTTGCCCTGTTTCATTCGCTGGTCGGTTTTCTGCTTACCTACAGTTCCCGCGATTTTACCGCCTTGCTGATCAACATGATGAAATACATGTTTGTTTTAATGCTGCCCGTGCTGCTTGAATATATCAGGATAATCGATCACCAATTGGTGGAAAATATCCTTTACATCGCCCCCACCAAAGCGGCAATGATTCTTCTTTATGCCTCCACAGGAGATGCCGAACTGTGGGAAATTATTTACGGCCTAAGCTACCTGGTAATTGGCTCAGCGGTTTTATTCGTGCTTGCCTTGAGGAAATTCGAACAATTTGCTGTACGCGAAAGCGGGGTGTAAGGCATGTATGCTACATTTTTCACCAGTGAGTTAAAAAAGTGGACCAGGGACCAGATGATGCGGTTCATGCTTTTTTACCCGATCCTTTTTGGTTTAATCGGCCGTTACGTGCTGCCGGCAATTGCCGAAACCAGCGATTTTGCCATAGAACCGAATGCTGACTTTATCCTGGCCGCATTAGCCATGATTACCCCGATCATATTTGGGGCCCTAATCGGATTTTCAATCCTTGAAGACCGCGACGACAACATCATCAATTCAATAAATGTTACCCCTCTCACTTTTAACCAGTTCATGTCTTTTAGGATGATCATGGTCCTGCTTTTTTCGTTTGCGGCCTGCATATTTGTGATCTGGTTTTCGGACATCATTACCCTTGCCTGGGACAAGATTATTGTCATAGCCTTTATCGCTTCGCTTAGCGCGCCGATGACCGGACTGATCATCAATATATTTTCCAGGAATAAAATCGAAGGTTTTGCGATCATGAAACTTTTGGGTACAATAGTAATTTTACCGGTTATCTCTTTGATTTTTACCAATGCTAATGAACTTTTCTTTGGGATAATTCCTGCCTTCTGGCCGGCAAAGATGATCAGTGCCGAAGTTCGTGGCGATGACCTGGTCTACCTGAGCTACAATTTATACCTTTGGATCGGGCTGGGTTATGCCCTGCTAGCAAATTTCTTGAGTTACATAAAATTCGTCAAAAAGGTAGTGCATTAAACGACTTTAACAGGCAGTTAGTCTTTTTCACTTTAAAGCCATATACCTATTGTTTCTTATGCAGCTAACGCATATTTATAGAAGTGATCAAAAAAAAGCCAAATACCATGCGAAGAAATATAAGCGGGTGTGTAGGTAAGACCGGCCCTGACATAAAATACAACAAGATGCGCTATTGATAATAAAGGAGCAGGGATGCCTACTATAAGAAATCGTTCAATCTAAAATTTAAATTTGCCGCTCAGCTTAAATTCATTTATTAAGTGCTTAAATAGAAAGCCCCGGTGGGAAATGCCTTTTTTTCAAAGCTTAACCCCCGGGGACCTAATACTGTTTATTAAACCTATTATATTCAAGCTTTCTATATTACCGGGGCACCGCTTTGGTTACATTCATGGTAAAGGAGAAATCATCAACATCTGTTTCTTCCACACTCCACTCGATCAACATTTGAAAATCACCGGCAAAGTCTGCAATTGCCCAGACTACAGAAGCCTCTTCTCCTTCAGGGGTTGCCGGTGGTCCCAAGTCAAGCTGCAGGCGGGTAACTTCCGCTCCCACGCCGTTAAACTGAACCTGCTCGGTAGAGGTATCACTGAATTTCACCCCGGGAGTCGGTTCTGCTATCATACCCTGAACATCAAATTCATCAATGGTCCAAAATGGCCAGAAAAGTGACATCAAAATTCCTTCCATTATCATTTCTGCTTGTTCTCCGGGTAAAAACTCACCGTCAATTTCCGCCTGAGCCGGGTTTCCGTCCCGGTCAATCCATGCTTTTATCTTTTGATCGTCAAATGTAATTTCTGCCACCTCGGTATCGATACCATCGACGGTTTCACTACCCAGGTAAGAATAATTGACCACTAAAGTTTCTGTTTCAACACCTTCTTCAAAAGTTGTCCAGCTCCATTCCAACTCCTCGAACAGGTTGATTAGAGAAACCAGGTCAGTAGGATTTCTCCACTCTTCCAGCTCTAGAGCAGCTGCATCTGGATCAACATCTTCCTCTTCAATAGTGTCAACCTCTTCTTCAACCTCTTCCTCGACGGTCTCTTCTACAACCGCCTCATCCTCATCAGGTGAGCCGCATCCACCGATCCCCAGCATAAAAATAAACACGGTCAACAAGCTTACCAACACCACAAAACAGCGGCGATTAGTTAAAGACATCATGTTTCACCCTCTCAAATTTTTATATTTTTCCTATCGATATAATAGCGAAGATTCCACCAGAATACAAGTAAAAAGTGCTTTAATTTAGGATTCTGTAATTCATTATAAATGCCAATAATCACTTTTACCTGCTCAACTTTATTCAGCCGGAAACAGCTATTTGTAGAATTATGCCCTTTACAAAACGCTCAAATGGTTGTATAATGCAATTGTTGTAAATAACAACTAGTTTGCAATTATTTTTAGCGTACCGGAAAATATAAAGCGCTGGGAGGTTTAGTAAGTGAAACAAATGAAGATACGAAAGTTACGAGCAACAATGCGGCAGTTGCAGCGTGCCTTAGGCTGGCAGTGGAAAAATGATGCCGCCTGTTGTGGAATCACTGTAGCCCAGTGTCATTCCTTGATGGAAATAGGAGCAAAAGAAGAAATTACACTGAATGAACTGGCTTCCAAATTTGGGCTTGATATTAGCACTCTCAGCCGCACTGTTGAAGGCATGGTGAAAACCGGGCTGGTTGAACGTCAAACTAAACCAGAAGATCGGCGTTACCTGGTGATAACAATGACTGAAAAAGGTAAAGAAATATATGATCGAATCAACCAGACTTTTGATCATTACTATAGCGAGGCGCTGACAACGATCCCCAGGGATAAGCAAGAACAGGTAATTGAAAGCCTGGAATTGTTAGCCAAAGCACTAACCAGTTGTTCTGAAGCCAACACCACTTAGAAGGGCGGTAAAATATTGAGCGGTTTTAAGAAAGAATTGAACATGGCTGAAGATAACCAGGCAGCAGAATGTTCACCCACTTGCTGCACTGGAACAGAGCCACCTTTTAATTATGGCCGCGCAGAGGGGGCCAATTGGGTAGAGGGAAAACTTGATACGGCTGCCGGCACGGTTTATAAAGTTTCTACAGCACTTGATCGGCAGGACCGGTTGGGTTCAATAAAAGCCCGCATTGGGATGGGCAGAATGCAGTACTCTGTTCCCACCGGCTTGTACGCAATCGGCAAACCGGGCAGCAACTCCCCCGTGCTCGTTTCAGCCAATTACAAGTTAAGTTTTGATTTACTGCGGCGTGAACTGGCGGGTCTAAATCTTTGGCTGCTGGTGATCGACACCAGGGGTATTAATGTATGGTGCGCCGCCGGCAAGGGTACTTTTGGCACCGCCGAAATAATCAAAATGGTAGATACCTCAGGCTTGTCCAAAGTGGTTTCCCATCGCACCCTAATCCTGCCCCAGCTGGCTGCGCCCGGTGTAGCGGCTCATGAAGTTAGACGATCATGCGGCTTTAAAATAATTTACGGTCCGGTCAGGGCAGCGGATATTCCCGTTTTTTTGAGCAAAGAATATAAAGCAGACCCAGAGATGCGCAGAACCAGATTTAACCTGAGCGAGCGGATGATTCTGGTTCCGGTTGAACTTGCCGCCCTGGTAAAACCATTTCTCGGACTGGTTGGCTTACTCTTTTTGCTTAACTTGCTCGCTTTTTTATCCGAAGGCCGGGAGTTCACAATTCCTATGCTGCTGGGCTATACTGGTTTAGATTTTATCCCGTTTTTAGCAGCCGCTCTAATTGGCGTGGCCCTGGTTCCCGCCCTGCTGCCGTATACCCCTGGGCGCCCCCTGTCCTGGAAAGGTTTTGTCCTGGGGATAGCCTGGTCTTTTGTTTATACTTGCACAATTTCCCAGGGTGGAAGCTGGCTACAGGTCAGCGCTTACTTCTTATCTCTGCCCGCTATAACCGCTTTTCTGAGCTTAAACTTTACCGGATCGACCACCTATACCTCTCTTTCCGGGGTAGTTAAAGAAATGAGCGTTGCTCTACCCTTGATTGCTGTTTCGGCGGCCCTGGGCTTCATCGCTCTTATTGCTGCTTATTTTGTATAAAACTGCAGCGGTAAAAGTTCTTTGTCCGCTGTTTTACGGGGAATAGAAACAAGGAGGTTTAAACTGTGAAGTTCACTTATTTAAAAAATGTGACCACCTTGCAGCTGAATCAAAATAAATGCAGTGGCTGCGGGATGTGTTTGGAAGTATGTCCACAGCAAGTTTTTTCTATGAATGGCAACCTCAGCGCAATCGTTGATCGCGATGCCTGCCTGGAATGCGGGGCTTGTGCCAAAAACTGCCCCCGGCAGGCTATCAGCGTTCGCCAGGGCGTTGGTTGCGCTTACGCGGTTTTAGTAGACAAATTTAATCTTAAAGGGCAATGCTGTGGTGATACCTGCTGCAGCTTGGAAGATTACCGGAAAGAATCTTAGTAAAGAATATAAATATGATAAAAGGTGATTCCTCGATTAATGTTTATTTGAAGCAAAAGAGCAAGCTTACCTGTTAAAGGGAAGTGGCCATTACCTCTGCGGTACAGGTTTGAGTCAACATCATGGCTTGGTTAATAAGCCTGGCTCCACCTTTGGGGTCAGAAGGTGATCAACACGCGAGACTTTCAATGCGGCCAAATCCGCGTTACAGTCTCGTTTTTTGTTTTGGCGGTGCAGGTCATTTCAGAAATGTAAAACTGACTGTTGTCATATTATCTTCGGACAATTGACCCTGGCAGCCGGCTTTATTGATTACCTCGAGCATGGCCTCCCCGTCTATCACGGCGGGATTATATTCGACGTATGCCTTTTACACCGCAAAATTTACCTGGGCCGATAGCACGCCTGCAGTTTTATGCAGCTCCTTTTCAATTCTATTGATGCAAAAGGTGCAGGTCATGCCGGTTAAAGTAATGAGCGCTAATACAGTATTGGAAGCATAGGCAGCCGGTTTTTTTGTGTAAATTATTGCTTATCTTTCTGCTGAAACTCACCAGGGTGACCACATGCCAGGAAGTGTAAGGAAGAAAAGCAGCAACCAGAGGATATTCGAAGATGATGAAAATAACAGTTATTTCCTGGAAAAGCATAAAACCTACAATGATATAAGCGGCTCTAAGGTATATGCTTACTGCCTGATGAGTAATCATGTTCATTTATTGCTCCAAGAATGACGCGGAGGCAGCTGAACTAATCAAGAGTGCGGTTGATGTAAAAAAACTTAGGAGATATCCAGGCTTAAGATAAGTAAAAAAGAAATAAAGCAATCAGACTGCTTTAAAAAAAGGATTATCGAACAGGCAAATTGAAAGGTTAAGCGGTGTAAACTTTGGAATTATAAGGGGGTGTATAAGTTAGGGGCTCGTGTTTTGCTCGATGAGGAGCACAGCATAACCGTCAGACTGTGTTACCCCGGTGTTAATAACACGCGAGCGTTTTTTTCCGGGCTCCTGTTTTAATCAGTTTATGCTTTAATAAATACCGTGCTATCTCTTTGCTTAGAGGTAAGAATATTTTGATGTATTTTTCACTAACTGTTAATGCTTTAATAAAATGCACAGCTGCAAAAATAAGAAATGACAGGAGGAAAAAATGCTTTTAATTAAAAACGGTAACGTTTTAAGCATGGCCAGCAGTGATGAAGAAGCAAAAAATATGGATCTCCTTATTGAAAACGGTAAAATTAAAAAAATCGGGGCAAACCTGGAGGTTCCAAGCGATGCGGAAGTAATTGATGCCACAAGGAAAACTGTGATGCCGGGGATAATTGACTCCCACACCCACCTGGGTATTTTTGAAGAGGGCAGCATGAACGAAGGAGACGACACAAACGAACTGACCGGACCGATCACCCCAGAGCTGCGTGCTTTAGACGGAATTAACCCCTACGATGAAGGTATCAAAGATGCCCGCTTAAACGGGATTACCGCGGTGGTAACCGGACCTGGCAGCGGTAATGTAATCGGCGGACAAGCCCTGGCGCTTAAAACCTTCGGCAATATAATCGATGAGATGATCATCAAGGAGCCAACCGGCTTAAAAGCAGCTTTCGGCGAAAA
>SLRT01000013.1 GCA_007130825.1 Syntrophomonadaceae bacterium
ACGAAGACTTTGGAATGAAGCATTCCTCTACTTTTGCCGGCAATTCACTGGCCTGCCGGGTAGGCCTGCAGGTTATGAAACAGCTGACCGAAAACGATGGCGCTTTACTTAAGGAAATGCGGGCAAAAGCTGATTTGCTTAAAACAGGCCTTTTGGAACTGCAAGAAAAGTATCCCGGCCTGATCAAATCGGTGCGCGGAAGGGGCCTGATGCTCGGTCTTGAATTCAACATGGACCGCGCTCAGTTCCCGGGCAGCCTTATCGGAGTTATGGCCGAACAGGAACTGCTTACTCCGGCTATATCGTCTTACCTGTTAAATGTGGAAAAAGTCCGGGTTGCTCCCACCTTGAACGGCAATGAGGTTATTCGTATCGAGCCCCCGCTGACGATCAGCGAGGAGCAATGCCGGCAGGCTTTGCAGGGTCTTGATGCGATGTTAAAAGTCCTCAGCGAAGGTAATACGGCGCGGTTTCTCGCTTACCTGGTCCGGTCCCAGGTCGGGGATGACTTTCCTCAGTATACCCCTTATCCGGAAAATGAGGTTGAACCCAGCGGCCATGCAAACGAAGGACGTTTTGCTTTTCTGATCCATGCCCTGGACCTGGAAAGTTACCACCAGTTTGATAAAAGCCTGCTTGCATTTAGCGAAGACGAATTGGCTGAACTGACCGGCCGGTTTGGCGATATGATCGGACCTTTTCTTGCCGGAAAGACTAAAATAACCTCTGATGCCGGGCGAAGCGCTTACGGTGAGTTTATTGCTTTGCCCAGGACGACTGAGGAATTTGTGCAGATGCCCCGCGAACAGGCGATGGCCGAACTAAAAGCGGCCGTGGATCTGGCCCGCGAGGGGGGAGCCCGTATTGTCGGCCTGGGCGCTTTTACGGCCGTGGCTTCAATGGGCGGACTTTATTTGAAAAACGAAGGTGTTCCGATTACTACCGGCAACAGCTATACAGTTGTTGCCGCGGTTGACGCAGTCAATACTGCCACCGAAAAACTGCATATGGATCGTTCAAAAATCACCGCCGGTGTCGTCGGTGCAGCAGGATCTATCGGCAGAGGCATTTCTTTGCTTCTTTCCGAAACTGTTCCCCGCCTGGTCCTGATTGGTAATCCGAACAATCAAACCTCCAGCGAAAGACTGCACCTGGTTGCCGCTGAAATATACCGCTACCAGTCGGCCCTGCTGCAGCAGGGCCGGGCACTGAAACCGGGCAGTATGGGTCACCTGCTTGCCGATTGTCCCGAACTGCCTGCGCCGGAAGCTCCGATGGAAGAGTTTGAGGCTTTTGCAGATGGTGAAGGGCGGAAAAGAGGCCTGATCGAATTTTCCACTGATATTGATGCTGTCCTGGCCCGGGCCGATGTCGTGATCAGTGCCACCAGCGCAACCGGCAGAGTAATCCACGCCGGAAACCTCAAGCAGGGGGCAGTGGTCTGTGATATTTCCCGTCCGGCCAATGTCAGTGAAGAAGTCGACCAGGCCCGGCCGGATGTCCTGGTTATTGACGGCGGGGTTATCGAGGTGCCCGGTTTACCCTCTTTCGGCTGGGACTTCGGTTTTGAAGAGGGCCTGGCTTATGCCTGCATGGCCGAGACGATGATGCTCGCCCTGGAGCAGCATTATAAGCATTACAGCCTGGGTTCTTCCGGGGTTAATCTTGAAACGATCCTGCAGACCCGGTATTGGGCTAACGAACATGGTTTTAAACTGGCCAATTTCCGCAGTTTTAACCGGCCATTAAGCGAAGAAAAATGGCAAAAACTGCTTGAAACCCGCCGGGAATTGGCTCCACGTTGAAAACTGTGTTAAAATAATCAGGAATCAGAATCACAACATCTTATAGATGTAGAGAGGGTGACTTAAGTGGAGCAAAAGGCCGGATATGAGAAGCCGGATCAGGAAAAGGAATTTGTTAAGGAAATAACTCCCAGGTCAGTTGATTTTTCGCAGTGGTATATCGATGTTGTGCTAAAAGCAAAAATGATGGACTATGCCCCGATCAAAGGCTTTATGGCCATCCGGCCATCGGGCTATGCTCTCTGGGAAAAAATTCAGGAACAGATGGATCGCCGTTTCAAGGAAACCGGCCACCAGAATGCCTATTTTCCGCTGTTTATACCCCATGAACTCTTAGAAAAAGAAGCTGAACACGTGGAAGGTTTTTCCCCTGAAGTGGCCTGGGTGACAAAAGGCGGAGATGAAATATTAAGCGAGCCGCTGGTTGTCCGCCCTACTTCCGAGGCAATTATCTGTGATTTTTATTCGCGCTGGGTTCAGTCATGGCGGGATTTGCCGGTTTTGATTAATCAGTGGTGTAATGTTGTGCGGTGGGAAAAATCGACCAGGCCATTTCTGCGTACCTCCGAATTTCTCTGGCAGGAGGGACACACCTGTCACCGCACCGAGGAAGAAGCTGAGGAAGAAGCGCTCAAAATGCTTGAGGTTTACAGGGAGTGTATTGAAACGGAGCTGGCTATACCGGCAGTCGTCGGACGCAAAACGGAACGTGAAAAATTTGCCGGTGCGCTGCGCACCTATACTGTCGAAGCTTTGATGAGTGACGGCAGGGGTCTGCAGGCCGGAACTTCACATAACCTGGGACAGCATTTTGCTAAAGTTTTTGATATAACTTTTCTCGATAAGGATGATCAGTTAAAACATGTCTGGCAAACTTCATGGGGTGTTTCAACCAGGTTGATCGGGGCCCTGATCATGGTTCACGGTGACGATCGCGGTTTGATCATACCGCCAAGGTTGGCCACATTCCAGGCCGTGATTGTACCTATCCTGACCAAGAAAGACCGCAAACGTGTTTTAGAATCCGTCCAGGAATTGGCCGATCAGTTACAGGGTAATATAAGGGTTAAACTCGATGATCGCGAGGAATATTCGCCCGGCTGGAAATTTAACGACTGGGAAATGCGCGGAGTACCCCTGCGCATTGAAATCGGGCCCAAAGATCTTGACCGGGGCCAGGTTGTGCTGGTCCGCCGGGACAGTGGTGAAAAGTTTTTTGTTCCCCGGGAAGAGCTGCCCACTTTATTGCCCGGCCTGCTCGATCAAATTCAGGATGATATGCTAAAAAAAGCCCTTGAATTTCGAGAAGCAAACACCCGCAGCGGATCCGACTATGCAGAGTTTAAGCAAATCATGGAAGAAAAACGCGGTTTTTATATGGCTTCCTGGTGTGGAGATGCTGCTTGTGAAGAAAAAGTCAAAGATGATACGAAGGCCACAATCCGCTGTATTCTTTTTGATCAGCAGCCTGCAGATGAAAATTGCCTGGTTTGCGATAAAAAAGCTAAAGAAGTAGTTTACTTTGCCCGGGCTTACTAGCAATGGATATAAAAAAGAAAAAAAAAGAGCTTCGCAAACAGATTGTCCGGCGCCGTGATCAGCTAACCCGTGAAGAGATTATGGAAAAAAGCAGGCTCGTTGCCGAAAATCTATACAAACTTTCTGCTTACCGTAACGCAAAAGCGGTCATGTTTTTTATTTCCTTTGGCAGCGAAGTAGACACCAGGTTAATGGTGGAGGAAACAATAACCAGGGGCAAGATAGCCCTGGCTCCGAAAACTTTACCGGCCAGCAGCGAACTGCTGCCTTCCCAAATTATGGATTGGGACAATGACCTGGCTCCCGGATACCATAACATCCCAGAACCGCGGGAAGAAACTCTGCGTCCCCATGATCCGGAAATCATAGACCTGTTGATTGTTCCCGGTGTCGCTTTCGACCATAAGAAATGCCGCCTCGGATACGGGGGCGGCTTTTATGACCGGTTTTTTTATCGGCTGAAACCCGGAACGCCTCTGGTTGCCCTGTGTTTTGAACTGCAAATTTTACCGGAAATACCGGCTGATAACTGGGATCGCCGTGTCGATATTATTGTTACCGAAAAAAGAATTATTAACCAAATAACCGCAGCTGATGAGTAAAACCGCTAAGTTCAGTTAGTAAAACTATTTACTTATTTATGCCTGGTTCTCGTAAAGGAAAAAACCGTGAAACAGCATATCGATCAGAGTATTGGTAATCTGTTCCAAATTCTTTTCCCTTTCATTGACTACTTCCCAAATAAAGCGATCGACTAATAAAATATAGGCTTTAGCCCCGATCTGGATGTCAAACTGCTTGGCAAGCCTTTTTTCCTGGGAGTAGGCGAAAGAACGGGCAGAGCTTTTGATAAAATGTTCCTTTACATTGTGCCAGTGGGCGGCGATCGATTCCGATTGGCCCAGCGCTTCCTGGTAAACTTTCATAATTGGACGATGTTGTTCCGCCAGGCGGAAAGAGGTTAAAACTAATTCGTAGTATGTATCGCGGGCTTCTTTAATAGTGTTTGGGGCAAAAGGTACTTCCAGCAGGTTGTAGAATTCATCGAGCACACTATCGACAATCTTGTTAAGGATGTCATCTTTACCCTTGAAATGGCTGTAGACTGTGCCGTAACCGACCTGGGCCTGTTTGCTGATCTTGGCAATAGTGGTTTTGGTGTATCCTTCGCTCAGGAAAACATCCAGGGCAGTATCCAGGATTAATTTACGGGTGATGCGGCTGCGCAGGTAACGACGCGGCCTCCGGGAGGATTTTTCTTCCACAGTTTAACAACCTCCTTCATCTTATTTGAATAGCGTAAAAAATCATAACAATAGTATATCATTTTTTTAAAATATTTGCAAAGCTCCATTTTAAGTTGTAAACGTTTCAATGGGCAGAAAATAGCAACTTTTGCATTTCAATCTTTAATTTAGTACTATAACAAGGGTTCAAGACCATAAAAAACTAATTTGCAGCGGGGTAAAGGGCATGGCCATCTTTGCGCTTGGCGATTTACATCTTTCTTACAGTCAGTGTAAGCCAATGGATATTTTCGGCCCGGAATGGGAGAATCATACTGAAAAGATCAAAGAAAACTGGAATCGTATGGTCGGTGATGAAGATCTGGTCATTGTGCCCGGAGATATTTCCTGGGCCATGCATATTTCAGAAGCGCTTCCTGACCTGCGCTGGCTGGCAGCGCTGAAAGGGACCAAGCTGTTGATTCGGGGCAACCATGATTTCTGGTGGTCATCGATCGGCAAGGTTCGCGCTCACTTGCCGTCTACTGTCTATGCTTTACAAAATGATCATTTTACCTGGAATGGCTGGGCCATATGCGGAACCAGGGGTTGGTTGTGTCCGGGTGAAGAAGGCTTTGATAATGAAGAAGATCAAAAAATATATCGCAGAGAAGTGCAGCGATTGCAGCTATCCCTGGAAAGCGCTCGCCGCCATTCTTTATCGACAATAATAGCCGCCCTGCATTTTCCGCCCTTTAACCGCCGGGGGCAGCCAAACGCTTTTACTGAAATTCTAGAGTATTATGGAGTTAAAATATGCGTATACGGCCATATTCATGATCGCGGAAGGGAGCTGGTATTTCAGGGTGAAAGAAATGGAGTAAGATACCGCTTTATCGCCGCTGACGGGGTAAATTTTTCGCCCCTGTTATTGCTCTAGTTCGTTGATTATGTTCTATTTTTCTCAAATTCTCGATTTATGAGCAGGATTTATCTACAAAATCGAGAATAAATCTATTAGATTTGAACTGAGTTTTATACTTAGATTATAAATAATAACAAGGAGGTTAGTATTTTGAGCAGTGAGGCCGAAGTTGCAGATATCAACCAGGACATCGATTTAAGCCAGGTCGATTCCATCGTGGAACCATACCTGGGCAAGAAGGAAATGCTTATACCAGTGATGCAAAAAGTGCAGGAACATTTTGGCTACCTACCACGGCCGGCGATGGAACATGTGGCCCGCCGGATGCGTATACCCCTGAGCCGCCTTTACGGAGTTACCACTTTTTACGCCCAGTTTAAGATGAAGCCCCGCGGCCGCTACATTATCCGGGTTTGCAAAGGCACGGCCTGTCACATTTCGGGCAGTCCTAAGATTGCTGAACGGATCGAAGAGATTTTGGGCATCCCGGGCGGAGAGACTACTGACGACTTAAAGTTTACCCTTGAAGAGGTGGCCTGCATCGGGGCCTGTGCTTTGGCGCCGGTGATCATGATAAACGATAATCCGCACGGTCGCCTGACGCCGGACAAAATGAAAGAAATTCTGGACAGTTACGAATAAACAGTAGGAGGTGGCGTAGTGGAAAAGTTTATTGACCACTGCTGTGAAAAGTGTACTCACACTAAAGACAAGCCCTGTAAAGATTTTGTGAAGTGTTGTGTGGAAGGGCCGATTTGCCATGAAGATCCGGCATGCGCCGATAAGCGCAAAGCCATTATTGAAATGGTCGCCCTGGACGACGATTTTGTGATTTGCTAATCAATATGACCAGGTAGAGGGAGGTTGGAATATAGTGTACGAGAAACACATCATGATTTGCGGAGCGACAGGCTGTCTCTCGTCAGGTTCGACCAAAGTTTCAGAGGCCTTAATCGAAGAACTCGAAAAACACGGGATTAAGGATAAATACCGCCTGGTTATGAGCGGTTGCCCCGGTTTTTGCGAGGTCGGGCCGATTATTGTAATTTATCCGGACGAGGTGTTTTACTGCCGCCTGAAGCCGAAAGATATGGCCGAATTAGTTGAAAACCACTTGGTTGGCGGTGAAATTGTTGAACGGCTTCTCTACAAGGGCCCGGATGTAGAAGCGCCGGCCCGGTTTTACGATACGATTCCTTTTTATGCCAAGCAAAAGTTCAATGTTTTACGTAACAGCGGGGTTATTGACCCGGAAAGTATCGATGAATATATTATGCGCGGTGGTTACCGGGCACTTAGCCGGGCCATGGAGATGGAACCGCAGGCTATTTGTGATGAAGTCAAAGATGCCGGACTGCGCGGACGCGGTGGCGCCGGTTTTCCGACCGGCGTGAAATGGGGGTTTACGAACAAAGCGCCCGGTCCCAAGAAATACATCGTCTGTAACGCCGACGAGGGCGACCCCGGTGCTTTCATGGACCGCAGTATTCTTGAAGGGGACCCCCATGCTATTCTTGAGGGTATGCTGATTGCCGGTCGGGCCTGCGGTGCTGACGAAGGATATATTTACTGCCGGGCTGAATATCCCCTTGCTATCGACAGGCTTAAAAAAGCGATCGAGCAGGCTAAGGAATACGCTTTGCTTGGTGATAATATTCTTGGTTACGATTTTAATTTTAAGATGAATATAAAAGAGGGCGCCGGAGCTTTTGTCTGCGGTGAAGAGACAGCTCTTTTAGCGTCTATTGAAGGTAAAAGGGGTATGCCCCGGCCGCGGCCGCCTTTCCCCGCTCAGGTGGGTGTTTTCGGTAAACCGACCACGATTAACAACGTTGAGACCCTGGCCAATATCCCCCTGATTGTAAAGGAAGGCGGAGCGGCCGAATATGTCAAGGTTGGAACTGAAGGCAGTAAAGGGACCAAGGTTTTTGCCCTGGCCGGTAAGGTGCGCAATACAGGCCTCTGCGAGGTTCCGATGGGCATTACCATTGAAGAAGTTATCTATGATGTCGGTGGAGGGATTAAAGGCGGACGCGAGTTTAAAGCTGTTCAAGCCGGTGGCCCCTCAGGCGGTTGTATCCCGGCTGACCTGCTTGATCTGCCTATCGATTATGATTCGTTAACCAAGGCCGGCGCCATCATGGGTTCCGGCGGGCTGGTTGTTATGGATGATCGGACCTGTATGGTTGACCTGGCCAGGTATTTCTTAAGTTTTACCCAAAAAGAATCCTGTGGTAAATGCACTCCCTGCCGTGAAGGCACAAAAAGGATGCTGGAAATCCTGGACCGTATTGCTGAGGGGGAAGGTATACCCGAAGACCTGGAAACTCTTGATAATTTAGCTCACAATATCAAGGACAGCGCTCTTTGCGGTCTCGGCCAAACCTGTCCGAACCCGGTATTGAGTACAATACGTTATTTTCGCCATGAATATGAGGAACATATCAATGAAAATTTCTGCCGCTCTGGAATTTGCAAGCCCTTGTTTAACTACAAGATCGATGCTGAAAACTGTACCGGTTGTACGGCATGTGCCAGGGCTTGTGCGGTGGATGCTATCAAGGGTGAGAAAAAAGAACCGCATGAAATTGATCAGGAGCTTTGCACCCGCTGTGGCAGCTGCATCGATAAATGCCGCCAGGATTGTATCATGATTACTCGTGTAGGGAGTGAAGCTGATGTCAGCAATTAACTTAACCATTGATGGACGAGAAATAGAAGTAGCGCCGGGAACAACGATTCTTCAAGCTGCCCGGCAGTTGGGTATCGATATTCCGACCTTTTGCTATGACCCGGAACTGGCTCCAAACGGTGCCTGCCGTATTTGCGTGGTGGAAGTGGAAAAAGCGCGGGCCCTGGTTGCGTCCTGTGTTGCTCCGGTCGGCCCGGGCATGGTAGTTCACACCGAATCCGACCGGGTAGTAAGCGCCCGTAAATCTGTGCTCAGCCTGTTGCTGGCCAACCACCCCCTGGATTGCATTACCTGTGAAAAAACCGGGGAATGCAAACTGCAGGATTACTGTTATCGCTATGATGTGGCATCCAGTGAATATGTGGGAGCAATAAAAGATCTTTCGTATGATGATACCAACGCTTTTTTTGTCCGGGACATGAATAAATGCATTCTCTGCGGAATTTGTGTCGGTAAATGCCAGGATGTTGTCGGAGCCGGAGCAATCGATTTTGTTAAGCGCGGTTTTGTAACTAATGTCGGTCCTGGATTTGAAGATCCGATTGAAGATTCTTCATGTGTTTTCTGTGGAATGTGTATTGATAACTGCCCGGTGGGAGCCCTTATACCAAAATATGTAACCGGTAAAGGGCGTCCCTGGCAGACTGAGTCTGTTCCGGCTGTATGCCCGTATTGCAGTTTGGGTTGTAATATCAACCTGCACATTAAGGATAACGAAGTGATCGGGGTCAGCCCTGTGGAAGAAAGCCCGGTTAACCGGGGACATTTATGTGTTCAGGGCAAATTCGGCTGGGATTTTGTGCACAGCGGGGATCGAATCACTGCTCCCCTGGTTAAAAGCGACGGTGTTTTTGTTGAAGTCAGCTGGGAAGAAGCGCTTGATTATATTGTCGACAGCATCAAAGATGTCCAGTCGCGCTTTGGCCCTGACGCCCTGATGGGCCTTGGTTCACCGAAAGCAAGCAACGAAGACAACTATCTCTTTCAAAAGCTGATCCGATCTCTGGGCACAAACAATGTAGACAGTTACACCTGTCACTGTCACGCTTCTTCCGTAGACGGCATGGTGGAAGCATTTGGCAATGCAGCGGCTACTAACAGCATTGCCGAAGTGGCCGAAACAGGAGCAGTTCTTGTCATTGGGGCGAATCCGGAAGAGAGTCACCCGATATTGGACTACCGGGTGCGGGAAGCGGCTCAGAAAGGAGCAGAACTGGTTGTGGCTGTTCCTGACATGGTAAAACTGGTTGATGTTTCTGATCATTACCTGCCTTTAAAGCAGGGAACAGAGCTGGCCCTGGTCAATGGGCTGGCTAATGTGATTATTGCTGAAGACCTTCTGGACAAAGCTTTTGTCGAAAAGCGCACTGAAGGTTTTGACCAGTTTAAAAAGACAGTGGATAAATACACGCCTGAGCATGTTGCCGAAATAACCGGTCTTACCGCAGAAGAAATTCGTGCTGCAGCTCGCGCTTATGCTTCAGCGGAAAAAGCGGCGATAGTTTCTGACGCTGCTGTGAATAAACAAACCGGTGGCGCTGATTTTGTCAAAGCTCTGGCTAATCTGGCCCTGTTAACCGGTAATGTCGGCAGGGAATCGACGGGCGTTTATCTGCCCTATGGTGAAAACAACCTGCAGGGTTCTGCTGATATGGGCGTCCATCCCAATAATGTTACATGTTATCAGCACCTTAAGGACGAAAAGGTTCGCGAAAAATTCTCCAGGGCCTGGGGTGTAAGGATCAGCGAAAATTACGGATTGAGTGCTGCAGAAGCTTTTGAAGCCGGCAAAAACAGCGGCATAAAAGCGATGTATATCATGGGGGAAAATCCAGTTGCCTGCGGCGGAGATAAGGCGCAAATAGCTGATTATATGAAAAACCTCGATTTCCTGGTGGTCCAGGATATTTTTATGACTGAAACCGCATCGCTTGCAGATGTTGTTTTACCTGCAGCCGCTTTTGCTGAAAAACTGGGCACCTACACAAACAGCGAGCGGCGGGTACAGCTCAACCAGCCGGCTTTAGAGCCTCCGGGCGAGGTGTTTCCCGACTGGGCTGTCCTGGTGGAGCTGGCGGAGTGGTTTGGGTTTGAGTGGGATTTTGCCGGTCCGGAGGAAGTTTTTGCTGAATTGGCTTCCCTGACCCCGGACTATGCCGGGATTTCCTATCAGCGGCTTTCTGAAGGAGGCCTGCAGTGGCCGTGCCCCGCAGATGATCACCCGGGCACAAAATTCCTTTATCAAGATAGTTTTAGCCGCGGTTTGGGCCTATTTTCGGCAGTTGAATATGATCCTGAAGCAGAAGCCGAAAGTGATGGACACTCTGCTGCTTGTTGTACTTCCGGCGGACACAGCTGCCGGTGCCTGAGTGAAACCATAACCAGGCGTTCGGTTATCAGCGCTTTTAAAAACAGCTGTTGTGTTTAATCTTTCAGACCGTCACTGATCCATATTGAAAAGACTGCACCCCTGCAAAAACAGGGGTGCTTTTTATTTTAGCAGGAAACCACTGCTCCGATGCAGAAAGCTTTAATGTCCGGAACTGCGGCAGAACAGATTTTTGTAAAATCGTTTTTGGTTTTGCAGTAAAGATACGCAAAGAAGAACCTGTTGGAGGTGGTTGGGTGTGTCAAGATACTTGTTTCCTGATCATTTTTTATGGGGGGGGTGGCAACTTCTTCATACCAGGCTGGGGGTTCGCCGGCCGTTAAAGATGTAATTGCCCGAAACGGCCTCGAGGACTAACTCTGCTTTGGAGAATACCGAAAAATAATGGGGTTTTTTAAATGGAGCAAAAGCGAACTGTGCAAAAAAAAATAACCAGATTCCGCCGCGGAGAACAGGACGAGGTTACTGATTTGATCACGGTTGAAACACCTGTAACCATTTATATTAACGGCAATGAACTGGTTACCCTTCTTTGCACACCTGAAAAACTTGACTTGCTGGCTCTCGGTTTTTTACGCTCCGAAGGAATGATTGCTGCAATCGAAGATGTCGAGTCGATCCGGGTACGTGAAGAAGAAGGTTTGGTCGAGGTCGAATTGAAAAAAGGGGCCGGCCTGGCCGAAAAGTTATATGGCAAAAGGACTTTAACCTCCGGTTGTGGTAAAGGCACTGTTTTTTTCAGCGCCCTGGATTCCCTGCGCAGCAGCCCATTGACCGGTGATTTGACGATCAAGGCAGAGAAAGTGGCCGAACTGATGGATGCACTGCAGCAAAGGGCGGAACTTTATAAAAAAACCGGTGGGGTGCACAGCGCCGCCCTGGCCGACCAGGAAAAGATTATATATTTTTGTGAAGATATCGGCCGTCACAATGCTATCGATAAAATTATCGGGCAATGCCTGCAGGACGGTATTTCAACAGAAGATAAAATTATGGTTTCCAGCGGGCGGTTGAGTTCTGAAATTTTGCTTAAAGCGGCAAAGCTGAAAATACAACTGCTTATATCCCGGGCTGCTCCCACGTCTTTATGTGTCGAGCTGGCCGAGAATTTGAATATTACCCTGGCAGGTTTTGTCCGGGGTAAAAGGAGCAATATATATACGCAGCAATGGAGAATAACAGGGGACTGAATGCAGGTTAGTCCTCAGAGGGGGAATATCCGATGAAAACCGGGCCTTTAGTCTACGTTACCCGAAATATACCCCGGGAGGCCCTGGAGATTATTGCTTCCGAATGCCGGCTGACTGTCAACCCCTATGACCGGGTTTTGTCTAAAAGTGAGCTGGCAGAAGCGGGTAGAGATGTCGAGGGCCTGCTTTGTTTGCTTACCGACAATCTGGATGCTGACATACTCGAAAAGATGCCCCGCCTTAAAATTATTGCCAACTGTGCTGTCGGTTACGATAATATTGATGTTGAAGCCTGCACAAAGAGAAATGTTGCTGTTTCCAATACCCCGGGTGTGCTTACCGAGACCACGGCCGACCTGACCTGGGCTTTATTGCTGGCGGTAGCGAGGAGAGTAGTCGAAGCAGATTGTTATGTTCGGGAAGGCAAATTTAAATCCTGGGCGCCGATGATGTTTCTGGGCCATGAGATTAATCACAGGGTGCTTGGCATAATCGGCCTGGGACGTATTGGGCTTGCAGTGGCCGAGAGGGCGGCCGGGTTTAAAATGCCGGTTATTTACTGTAACAGAGAAAGAATAAACGCCGAAGAAGAAAAAGCGCTCGGCGTTGAATACAGATCACTGGAAGACTTGCTGAAAGAAGCTGATTTTATTTCCCTGCATGTCCCCTTGAATGAAAACACCAGGCACCTGATCGGTAAAGAAGAGTTGGAACTGATGAAACCCGGGGCTTACCTGATCAACACTTCACGGGGGCCGGTAATTGATGAAAAAGAGCTGGTCGGGGCTTTAGGCAATAATGAACTGGCCGGGGCAGCGCTTGATGTCTACGAAGATGAACCGCAGCTGTCTCCGGGGCTGGCGGAAATGGCTAATGTAGTTCTTGCTCCGCATATCGGCAGCGCCACTGTGGAAACAAGGACCAGGATGGCAGTTATGGCAGCAAAAAATTTACTGGCCGGGTTGCGCGGAGATAAAATTCCCAATCTTGTTAACCGGGAGCTGGAAAATCAGCAGTAAATATTACCGTGGCGCAACTATATTTCGAAGTTTACTTTTGTCTTTGGACATCTCTTTGCCCATGTGTAGTTTTTGGGCAAAAATATTAACCTGGTCCAGGTAAAAGCCGGTCTGGTACTCAATTTCTTCCTTGACGGTTTGCTGTACTTCATGTAAGAGAATGTCGATCCTCATGCCTGGAAGGTGAACTAAATCTACGGCCAATTCAATATCCAAAATGACTTTGGGCTTACCGTTTTTCAACTCGATGTTCATTACCTTGTAAACGCCGGGCAAAGCGGAGGCAATATATTTGGCCAGGTCGGTAATGACATGCCCGGCAATATA
>SLRT01000089.1 GCA_007130825.1 Syntrophomonadaceae bacterium
ATGGTGCTTCTACTTCTCCAGCAATGTAATCGAAAAGCCCTTCCAAATTTCCACCAAGTAATGTGAGTGCTGATATTATCACCACCGCAATTAACGCCGCAATCAAACCGTACTCAATAGCGGTTACCCCTTCCTCTTCCCTGAAAAGCCTTTTCAACAGTTTCATCTTATAAATTCCTCCTTTAATTTTTATACCAGTATGCACAGGCATAATTATTACCCTGGACGAACCGACAACATCAAAACTTTTCATTATTTGCCTTACCCCAACACCTCCCCAACTTACCGTTTAGTTAATTAATTTCGGGCTGTCAAAGTAATGCGTGTTCCTTAAGATATACCTATCTTAAAACGATAGAAATTTTTTGACATCACCAAATAGTCTACATTTAACTACTACTAAAGTGTAAAATTTACAAGCACGGCTGCAGGAAAAATTTGGTTAAACAGGTGCTTGCATCAATTCCTAATTTTTGTTATACTTTTATATGAGCAAATGAAAAAGCTCTAACAGGTTATAAAATAAACCTGACGATAAAGGCAAAGCTTTCCGAAAGGAAGCGGCGCAAAGCTATGGGTCTAAGCCCGCAAGGGTATGACCGCCAGGCTGCCGAACCAGGCTTATATTTTGTAAAAACCCATCTTTATCGTCAGCGTTAAGACAGGACCAGCCAGAGAAGCGGACTTATCTTGGGCTAATCAACCAGCTTACGGTCTGAACAACGGCCGGCGAAGGAGATGGGGAAAATGCTACTTGTTGCAACACTGTTTGCGCTTATCATTCACGAGGCCGGGCACGCCCTGGCTGTTATACTGACCCGCGCCGGAAAGGTGCAGGGCCTAGTTTTTCACTTAAAAGGAATCGGTCTAAAATGGGAGCCGTACTCCCATGATCCGATCAAGCGCTCGGTAGTATCTTTATCGGGCTCAGCGGTTAACCTGGGCCTGGCGACCCTGTTTATTATTGCAGGCTTCGAAATTTTAGCATTAGCCAACCTTGTTTTCGGGGTCGTAAACCTTCTGCCCCTGCCCGGTTCAGACGGGTTAAGGGCTTATGGCAGTATAAAAGGAACAACCTGAGTTTATTGCTCAAGAACAGCCAGCCCTGACGGACTGGTTGTTCTTCTTTTAAGATGACTCCCGTGCTAACGGCAGAAAGCGATAATCAGGCAGTAGGTTTCAAAAATACTTCCTTTATATGAACTATATGAGCATGATTTCAGTCATCACCCCCTATGATAGCGGCCCCTGAGAGTGTAAAAACCGGCCGGAGAGGCCGGTTTTTACACTACCCGCTCCTGCCCGGTTGAAGCGTCCATCTATAACCGGGCTCTGATTGCTTCCATGTAATTACAGGTTTCTCAAATGAATTAAAAAAGAGCTAACCATTTTAATCTGCTACTTATAATAATCACCACCTAGCTATAAATCAGCTGAAAACAGTCAAATTTCAGTCACATATCAACTTGCTTTAACCAAACGAATTATTCCCTGCCCCTGGGGAAAATCATAACCAGGAATCAAAAAGGGGCAAACAACATCCCTCCGGCGAGGCAGGTTTAAAGTTATAGGTACCAGTGGTGTAACCCTTAAGCAACAATATTGACAATTACCCGGGTTTAGTATGTTTTTCCGGTCAAAAAGTGCAGAGCAAAAAGGTTACGGATTTTCGTAAGTTCACTTTCGAAAATTCGCATTTTTTAAAAAAAGGATTTATATTGTTAATGTAGAATTAAAAGATGTTAACACCGAAGATATTTAACATAAAACATACGGCTTATTATTCCTTTCAGTCGGGGGGGGAAAGATATTAATTCTGAGTTTGATTTAAAATCGGCTATGGGAATTATTGATGAACCCCTGTCTGGTACTCCTGAAAGAAAAAGCAGCTTAAGCCGGCTGCACTGGGGGATTGCAGAAATGAAGCTAACCACCTTTCTGCTTCTCTACCGCTTTGCCTCCCTGGCCCTTTCTTCCCTGCTTTTTTTACTCTACCCCGGAAATTTTCACCTTTATACGCAGTTAGGCTTAATTTTTCTGCTGTTAAGCACAGCTGTGCTCTTAATTTTCCTTTATGAACACTTTTGGGAAAATAATACCGTCATTTCTGTTCTGCTTCTTATTGAAGCCCTGGCCATTTCATTTTTACTGGCCTTTACCGGCGGTTTTAACGGGCCCTTCCTCTGGTATGCCTTAAATCCCTTTATTGTTGCTTCCGCCTTCTTTTCTTTCCTGCTGGCCTGGCTCTTACTTGGCGTTCTTTTTGCGGGAACATTAGGCTTTAACTATTATTTTATTATCCCGGCAGGCATTCATGCCGATTTATTTATCAGCAGTTTTCACCCTGCCCTGAACCTGATCGTAATTGCCCTGATCATCCAGCTATACTCCCGGATGTACTTAAAAATGTCCGAAAGAAGCCTGGAACGAAGCAGCCAGCAAAAAGAACTTATGGCTGCCCAGGCAAACCTTTCCGCCAACTACCAGGTTTTCAGGGGCCTTTCACGTTTCCAAAAAGAAGTAGTCTCCTACAGCAGTCGGAAAGATATCTACGCCACTTTGATCGACAGCCTGATCAATATTTTTCCTTTTAAGCAGGCCGCTGTTTTAATTTTCCCGCCCGGCTTTCAACCAGAAACGGGCACAGATTCACTTTACTTCACCCTGGTCAGTTCAAATGGCGAGAAAGTTTCCTCCGATATCTCTTTGATCCAGTATGAACTAAAAAGGCGCTGGCAGGAACTTTCCAGCCTGGGAGCAAAAAAGGCACTGTTTAGTGAAGACAGGCGCTGGATCGCTTTGCCGATGAGAGGGGAAAGCAATGCGGTTACCGCGGTTTTCGTCGGCTGGGTTAAACCAAGGATAAATCCCCTCTCCTTTACCGAAAACCTTTCTTTATTTATCCGCTTTACCGAACAGGCCACGGAGTGGCTGTCCATGTTCAAACAAAAGGAAAGGGTCTTACAGCACATCTCTGCAGTCTATGAAGCGGTGGAGACAGTTTCCAGCCAGAACGACCCGCGGGTGGTGATCGATCTGTTTGCCTCTTATGCCCGGGCATTAACCGACTGTGAAAAAACAATTTTCTGGATGGAAAACAACAGCAACCAGCCCCCCGATGAGGACTGCACCCCCATCTATGCTGTAAAAGGACCCCGGCATATTTATCCGGAAGAAGGGTGGCAGGAAACCCTGGTTGAAGCCTGGTCGGAGATACGCGTACATAAAAAACCGCTGGCAAAGAAGCTGAATTCTGAACAAGATAAAAAAGATTTACTGATCAGTGTTCCGGTAAAAAACGGTTCACACTGTTTCGGCATGTTGTCCTGCCTCCATTCCAATAACACCTTTAGTAGAGAAGAGATTATCCAGATTTTATCAGTGCTTGCCGACTTAAGCGCCATTGCGGTGGTCAGGAGCCGGGCTGAAAAGTTTGCCGAAAAACTGCTGCTCATTGATGAACAAAAACGGATTGCCAACGAAATTCACGATACAATTTCCCAAAACCTTTTCAGCATTGTTTACAGTATAGACACTCTTTCCAGGGAAACCAGGCATCTTCTCAATGCCTTCCAACAGGAAACCTTGACCGATATAAAAAATATTTCCGCAGAAACCTCCCGTGATTTAAGGGCCCTGATTTACCGCCTCAATCCACAGCAGGAGGCCAACGAAACTTTCATTAATGAAGTTTGCGCCTACCTGGACAAGCTGGCCAGGATGAACGAAATCCAAATCAAACATAACGTCAGAGGCATTACGGAATACCTAAACCCGGCCATCTTAAAATCTTTTTACCGGATTATCAAAGAATCGACCGGCAATGCGCTTCGCCACAGTAATTGCAGTGAAATTTTAGTTTCCCTGGATATAACTCCTTTCCGTTCTGAATTGAAGGTATGCGATAACGGCAGGGGATTCGACGCGCAAAAAAGCCTGGATGTTTACACCAGCGGTAATCGCCTGGGAATAGTCAATATGAGGGAACTGGCCCTCTCTTTACAGGGCACTTTAAACATAGACAGCAAACCGGGAAGGGGCACCGAGGTCACCTGCACAATCCCCACTTCTCCGGTATCGGTTGAGTAAATTGATCCTATAATCAAGTTAAGGAGTACGATGCTTTTGAAAATCAAGGTAATTATGATTGATGACCATCCCCTGGTGCGCAAGGGAATCGAATCCGCTCTCCGCCTGGAAAAGGATCTCGAGCTTTTGGGCAGCGCTTCCAACATTGACGAAGCCTTGAATTTTATCAGTGAACACAAACCACATGTGGCCCTGGTAGATTTGAGACTGCATAACGAACACGGTCTGGATATTGTCAGGAAGGGGCGAAAGCTGTGCCCGGAAACCCGCTACATTATCCTGACCTCTTACTCCACTGAAGAAGAAATACAGGCGGCCATAAAGGAAGACGTGGACGGGTATGTCCTTAAAGAGGCCTTGCCGGAGGAATTAATCGGGGCCATCCACACCGTCAGCCAGGGTAGGAAGTTTTTCGACCCGGCCGTGGTACAGTTTGCCATGGATCCAGGACGATACAAGAAAAAAACGGAGTTGAAAGAATTAACGCCCCGGGAGTATGAAGTACTCAAAGCCCTGGGCAGAGGTTTAAACAATACCGGAATTGCCACTGAATTATTTATCAGTGAACATACGGTAAAAAAACATGTGGGGGCAATTCTTGAAAAACTCGATCTGAAGGACCGCACCCAGGCCGCCCTTTTAGCTGTATCCAAAGGACTGCACCAGGTCGATCAGTAGCTGAACCCGGGCAAAACAGCGGATGCTTTAAAATTCATACCATTTCCCGCCATTTTCATTTTCGTCTGGCAGGCTGCTGTTTTAGTTCTTCCGCCTGACTTTCAGCCGGGAGCAAACAATGATTCGGCGCATTTCCAGATGATCGGCTCAAACAGAGTGCAGTCGTCCTCTGCCACTTCAAAGATCCAGCGTGAACTGGAAAGGCGCTGGGCGGAGTTTTCCAGCCTGGGAACAAAAAAAATGCTAATCAGTGAAAACAGGCAGTGGATCGCCCTGCCCCTGCGGGGCGAAAAGAAAGCAATCACCGCGGTGTTTTTGGGGTGGCATTTGAGCGCCATTGCAGTGGTCAGGTCCCGAACTGGAAAGTTTGCAGAAAGGCTGCTTGTGATTGACGAGCAAAAACGTATTGCCAGCGAGATTCACGATTCAATTTCGCAAAACCTTTTCAGTATCGTTTACAGTATCGATGCCCTGGCCAGGGGAACCGGCCACACGCTGGATAAGATCCAGCAGGAAGCCCTGCAGGATGTAAAAAACCTTTCTGCAGAAACAGCCCGTGAATTAAGAGCCCTGATTTACCGCCTCAATCCCTGCCGGGATGTCAATGATACCTTTATCAATCAAATCGCGGAATACTTAGACAAAATGGCCAGGATGAACAAAATCCAGATCAGGCGCACGGTCAACTGCAGTGCGGAGCATCTTAACCCGGCTATTAGCAAATCTTTATACCGGATTATCAAAGAATCGACGGCGAACGCGCTTCGCCACGGGAACTGCAGTGAAATTTTAGTTTAGCTTGATATAACTCCTTCCCGTTCGCTGTTGAAAGTAAGCGATAACGGCAAAGGTTTTGTTGTGCTAAACAGCCTGGATCTTTACACCAGCGGAAATCGCCTCGGTATAGTCAATATGCGCGAACTGGCCCTTTCCCTGCAGGGCACCCTGACAATAGACAGCAAACCGGGCATGGGAACCGAGGTAACCTGTTCAGTCCCGACTTCACCGGTAGCTGTTGAATAGAGTAGGGTTATAACGAAGGTTAGGAGAATGATGCTGATGCCAATAAAGGTAATCATGGTTGATGATCATCCCCTGGTCCGCAGGGGAATTGAATCTGCCATCCGCTTAGAAAAGACCCTTGAGCTGACCGGTAGCGCTGCCAACAGCGCTGAGGCCCTGCAGTTAATCAATGAAGACCGGCCCAACGTGGCCCTTGTTGGATTTAAGGCTGCAAAACGAACACGGCCTGGATATCGTCAGAAAAGGGCGGGAGATATCACCTGAAACCCGCTTGATTATTCTAACCTCCTATTCCACAGAAGAAGAAATCCGGGCAGCAATAAAAGAAAATGTGGACGGTTATATCCTTAAAGAAGCCTTACCGGAGGAATTGATCGGAGCAATCCATTCTGTCAGCCAGGGCCGCAAGTATTTTGATCCGGCTGTGGTCCAGTTTGCTATGGAGTCAGGACGGTAGAGCAAAAAGCCCGACCTGGACGAATTAACTCCCCGCGAACTGGAAATACTCAGGGCGCTTTGCAGGGGTTTAAACAACCTGGCCATTGCCGAAGAATTGTTCATCAGCGAACACACTGTAAAAAAACATGTCGGGGCAATTCTTCAGAAGCTTGATTTAAAAGACCGCACCCGGGCCGCTCTTTTCGCCGTAGCCAAAGGCCTGCATAAGCACAAAGTAAGCTAATCAGTACTGTGCCAGTCCGTGTTATCATCTTCAACATAGCTGCCATAAACCCACCGGCCGCTAATGGAGCCTTTCTGCGGGTGAGTCATCGTTCCTTCACCGTGAGCCACCCCATCTTTAAAATCTCCACGGTACTCTTCCCCGCCTGGAAAAACCATCGTTCCGCGGCCTTCTATACTGCCCTCTTTGAAATCACCGGTGTATTCTCGTCCATCCGAATTACTCCATACACCCTTGCCGTGCGGTATTCCACCTTCTAATTGGCCGGTGTAGGTTCCTCCGTCCCAGTTAATAGTCCCTTCTTTATCTTCATCAGGTTCAGGTTCATCAGGCTCAGGTTCAGGCTCAGGCGCTTTTGCAGCGCCACCTCCGGAAAACTTTTTTTCTTCTTTCTCTTCTTCCTTCTCGACAACTGCTTTTTCGACCTGGATCGTGAAAGTTTCAATCGATGACTCCACTTCACCCAGCTTCGCTTTAAATTCGAATTCATGAACTCCGGGATCAAGATGAGCGGGCGGGTCAAGCCGGGGCGTTTCCCCCCAAATCCTCCAGTCAGCGTCGCCGGGAGGCCTGTAGGTGACCTGAACGCCCCGCGGAGCAGGTTCATCATTCCACGATACCTGCAGGTCACCCTCATTGTGATCAAGAGAAAGGCTGCCCTCGATTACTTCAAAATGGACTACTGTTTCTATACCAAACCTTTCTCCGTTTACCTCGGCGCGCAGGTAAGCCGGGAGTTCTATTTCACCGGGTGAACACTGGTACCCGACTTCTATATCGATCTCACTGGTCCTGCCGGGAAAAAGCGTAGCCTCACGGGGATTGAAGGTGAGGTGGCTGTGCTCGTGGCCCAGGCTGAAATTGACCGGTTCGCTCATGTGATTTGTAACCAGGAGGACTTGATGGCTCTCCCCCTGGGTTACTGTGAAATAGGGTAGAGCCGGTTCAAGGGTGATATCTTCCTGCGGGGCCCCGGTCTGCGGCTGCTCCGGATTGAGCCTTAAATTGCTGGTAAAAGGCTGGACTGATATAAATACTACCAGGGCAAACCCGGCAATAACCAGTCCCAAAAGAATTTTCCTCATAACTAAACTCCCCTTTCACGGGTACAGCCAACTTCAACTTATATACTTTATACATTAATCTTGCAGTGTTCACATCATACAAAAGATGTATATTGCATGGTAAGAAAGAGGAATTTATTAATACTCCTAAAGGACCATACCGGAACAGGAAGCGGTTGTGTGCTACGCGGCACACAACCGCTACTTGTTTTAAGCTCAGTCATCCGGGGCCAGGTTGTTGCGGAAGGCATAAATAGCAAGCTGGGTGCGATCCCGCAGGTTTAGCTTTTCAAGCAGGTGGGTTACATGGGACTTAACGGTCCGCTCGCTGATAAAAAGCTGCTCGCCAATTTCCCTGTTGCCAAGGCCTCTGACAATGAGCTTTAAAACTTCCAGTTCCCGGGGGCTGATTTTATCAATTTTGCCTGTGCCTTGATTTGCTCCGCTTACCTCATGCGCTAACCTGGTCGATGCCACATGGTGAAAGGCCGGTTTGCCGGCCGCGGCATCGCGCACCGCCCCGGCCAGTTCTGCTGCCGACACATCTTTTAACAGGTAGGAAAGGGCTCCGGACTTAATTGCCGGTAAGACCAGATCGTCTTCAGCTTTACTGGTCAGCACGATAACTTTCGAATTGGGGCTGGCAGCAAGGCAAAGCCTGGTCCCTTCGATCCCATCCACGCCGGGCATGATTAGATCCATCATAATAACATCAGGGGTTAGCTTTTTCGCCAATTCTGCCGCTTCCCTGCCGTTTCCTGCTTCCCCGACCACGGCAATATCCGCTTCTGTCTCAAAATAGTATTTAAGCCCTTCACGAACCATGCCGTGATCATCAACCAGTAAAACTGAAATCATAATTCTTCGCCCCTTTCACCGGCAAAAGGCACTAAAACTTCAATTTCGGTCCCCCGGCCGGGAGAACTGGTTATGTTTACTTTGCCGCCGGAAAGCTCTGCCCGCTCCAGGATGCCGGCCAGGCCCACTGCCGTAGGCCGGAACGGACGGTGGGAATCAAAACCGACTCCGTCATCAACTATAACCAGCCGTACATGTTCGCCTGCGCAGGACAGAACAACCGCCACCCGCTTTGCCCGGGCATGCTTACTGACATTGTTAAGCGCTTCCTGTGCGATACGAAAAAAGCTTTCCGCCACATGTCCGGCCGGGCGGACTGCCGGATCGATCTTGTCTGATATTTTCCAGTCTTCCTGTTCCGCCATGTTTTTAAGGTATTCTTTTAACGCCGCCCCCAGCCCATCTTTTTCAAGAGTTACCGGGCGTATTTCCAGAATCAGTTCCCGAATCTGGCTGTGTGCCTGGCGGGCTACTTCTTCAAGGCTTTCCAACTCAGGAAGCAGGGTTGAAGCTTCACCGATCTGTTCAAGATGCCTCCTGGCTGCAGCGGCGCGCATGGCCAAAACAAAAAGCTGCTGGTTAACCGTATCGTGCAAATCACGGGCAATACGCATCCTTTCTTCCAGGGCGGCACCTCTGCCTGCTTCCTCGCCAAGGCGCCGGTTTTGTTCTGCCAGGTGACGAAGGGAACTAACCGCTTCTTCGAGCTGGGCCGCCATCTGGTTTAACTGCCTCTCCAACCAGCCGACTTCATCATCGGGGCCGGTTTCAAGCCTGGTTTGGTAATCGCCGCCTGCGATACGCCCGGCCAAGCGTCCGGCTTCCCATAACCTGAGCTTGACAGCACGGGCAATGATCGAACCAACCACCGCCCCGGCCAGGCCGACCAGCAGACCGGCTGTGAAACCGGCGCCCATGGCCAGGAATAAAGCCAGCCCGTAGTGCAGGCCGGCTAAATATGCTGTCAGCGCCGCCAGCGCACTGCCGGCGCCTACAGCAAAATAAATTAAGGCTGACTGCCATTGTAAGCCGTAACTTCGTTCCTGGCTCAACGTATTTCTACCGAAAGAGCAGGCAGGTATTCAACCCTCAGGTCGCCGATACCAAGTCTTGCCTCAATCTGCAGCGTCGCTTCCGCTTCTTCAGCCTGGACCTTTCTGTTCAAAGAGAGTCCGCCAAATCCGGAACGGGTTTCGCCAAACAGGTCCAGTTCGCCGATGCCGACCGAGGCTTCCACGTCGATATTAACCCCGTCGGGAATCCTGACTGTCACTTCGCCAATACCTGTCTTCAGAAATATTTTATGTGTTCCCGTTTTAATCTCCGCCGTGGTGAAATCGATTACCACGTCACCAATACCGTGATAGAAATCATGATCACGATCCAGCACCCAGGGAGCGCGCCCGTGATAAAGATCGCCGATATGGCGCATTTTGGCAAACGAGGAGCGTTCTTTGTCGTCCTTGCTGCAAAAAAACCGCTCTTTAATCCGCAGCCGGTCGCCAATCAACATTGAAAGGCCGATCCCCACCAGGACAAGGGGCCACCCGTAGCGGGCCAGATCACTGCCGGTAAGTTCGGTTACCCCGGCATTGGAAAGAATGCCGAACAGACCGATACTACCAACCCATAATCCCAGTCCGAGCAAAAACCAGGAGGTAACGCCAAAGCTGATACTTTCCCAGATAATTGTTATACCCAGAAGCAGCAATACAACCGGCCAGAAAGCGAGGCCTAAGTTGTATACCCCGGTTATCTCCAGCAAAACCAGAACACCTAAAACGAGCAGGATAAAACCCCAGATACGTTGTTTCATTGCTTCTACCTCTTTCCTTATCAACTCGCAGCGATTACAATTTTATCTCGCCGCTGTTGATTAAAGGTTATCATCGCCTTCGCAGCAGGCAAAGGTCCCGGGGGTGGATTTTGGATCGTCCTTAAGTATGATTCTATAGCGGTTTTGATTCCCCTCTAGTGCAGTGAGCTCCGGGTGTGTTACTGCGGGTTTTATCTTTGCCGTTATCCCACCTGATCAATAAACCCGCTATGATACCAGCTCATAATATTCTATAATGCTGTCCTCATCTATCGCTACAGTGTATTCGGTAAAAACCCGGGTAATATTTTTTATAAGGCCATACACTGGCTCGTGGCAAATTAACAGCCAGGTTACCTGTGGAACCTGGCTGTTAATTTAAATACTTACGGTTTGAGCGATTAATACAGGCTCTTGTCCTGTCCCTTTAAAAACCGCTTTATCAAATAATACCAAGAAAGCTAAGAATTATATAGACGACCACGATTACTCCAATCAAGTATATAATTGAACGCATTATACATTAAACCTCCTATTTCATTATTGTGGTATGCACCCTCTACTTTCAGGACGTTTAATCACCGTTTAAACCAACGTTTGCTTACAGGCCCTGAAGAATAGCGATGGCCCCGACAATGATAAGGTAAATGCCTATGAGATAGTTGATGATCTTTGGAAAAACCATGATGATCACCCCAAATGCAACAGTAATGACTCCCATCATCAAGCCGCTTACTTCCATTATAAGATCAACCCTCCTTTACAAACACAAGTCCTTGCATGAATATCTGCCATACATCTGGTAAAGCGAATATGTGCTCTAAACACAAATATTATTAAATATTAAGCCATAACTTACAGTCTTTTTTTCCGGCCTTCATCTTGGGGTCGATAAACCCCGAGGATTCCCGCCGGAGATTCTAACTGTGAATTATTAGTGAGCTTCTTATTTCTGCAACTAGATCTATTCTTCAATCGAGAACTGCCAAAAACTGCATGGTAGTGTGTGAAGTTTAAAATTTGTCTTTAGATAGATTTTAACAATTACCCAGCATAAAATCAAGTTACGCACTACACCAAAAAAAACTCTCCAAAACAATTCGCTGCATTGTATTTAAAAAGGATTCGGCAGGAGCTGAACCAAAGATAACCTAAAACGGTGTAACCGAGTTTGCTGAAGAAGCAGATTCTCATCTTTTAAGGATGCTATTATAGCAAGAATAGTAGGACCTGGCCTGGGACAGTGACAGAAATCTTTGGGCCACCGAGCAAGGCCCGGTTGTCCAGGATGAACTTAATCACATTGAACCAGGCAATAACTACAGGTGGCCGGAAATAGAGGGCGATCAAAGCGCCCCGGGGAGGGAAGATCCAGCAGCGCATTCGGAAACGGATGAAACCTGGGTGCCGTCCGGAACTGTTTATTGCGATGGCAGCATATTTTTTGCCGGTTTAAGTGGAGCCAGCCTTTATGAAGCAGTCCTTTCCGCTACAAAAGTAATAGAAGTTAAACGTCACCTGCAAAGAGAGTTTAAACGGCTCAGGACTGCAGTCGCAGGCCCGGACGGTTACTTATACATTCTTACCAACAACCGCGATGGCCGCGGTAATGCGGCCCCGGATGACGACATAATAATCCGCATTAACCCGGGGCGCGGTTTCGTTAAAAGCGTTTTATTGGTTTCATTTAGCAATCCAACCCTTAAACCACTTTATTAATGCTATAATCTAGTCATGGAGACTGAAATAAACCTTTCCAATAAAAACATACCGTGGCTGCTGGAAGGCGATGTGTCGATTAAGTTCCAAGCCAAACGTGATCTGCTTGGAGCGGACACTTCCGAACTATACGCCCTGCAGAACAAAATAGCCAGTGAAGGATGGGGCTGGAAACTGCTGGAGGCCAGAAGGCCTGATGGCCACTGGGGCCGGGGCTTTTACCAGCCCAAGTGGACCTGCACGCACTACACCCTGCTCGATCTGAAAACACTGGGTCTGCCGCCGTCAAACCGGGCCTGCCGGGAAACAGTAAGAATGATCCTAACAAAGAAGCCAAACCCCGATGGCGGTTTAGCCTACGCCAAAACGGTTAGAGTTAGCGATATCTGTATCGATGGCATGTTTCTGGGCATAGCTGCCTACTTTGAAGTTGAAGAAGACCTTTTAAAAACCGGACTGGACTTACTGCTGCGCACAATACTGCCGGGCGGGGGTTGGAACTGTCTTTATCATCAAGGCGATCGCCACTTTTCGGTGCATACTACAATAAATGTCCTGGAGGGCTTGTCCGCCTACAGGCTGGCGGGTTATCACTACAAGCTGGCAGAAGTAGAAAAGGCGCTGGCCGGGGGCGAAGAACAGCTGCTGGCCCACAGGCTCTACCAGTCTCACCGCAGCGGGAAACCCATGGATCCAAAAATGACAATGCTTTCCTTTCCCTCCCGCTGGCGCTATGATATCTTACGAGCTCTTGATTATTTTCGTTTTGCCAACCGGCCTTATGATCCCCGCATGGCCGATGCAATGGATATTATCAAGGCCAGGCGCAGGAAAGACGGCACCTGGCCCCTGCAGGCCAAGCATCCCGGGAAGTTTCATTTCGATATGGAGCAAGCGGGTAAACCAAGCCGCTGGAATACCTTAAGGGCTTTGCGGGTGCTGATGCACTTTAACCAGGCCATTTAGCCAAACCCCGGGGATTAACTCAGATCACAGACAGATCAGGGGACGGTTCTCTGTTCAAAATTCTATAAATATTAATTAAATCTTCTTCATCTACAAATATGTTCTGCCGATTGATGCCTTTGATCTTGAAGTGGTAAATGCTAATCTCGCTTTTCTTCGCGCTGA
>SLRT01000041.1 GCA_007130825.1 Syntrophomonadaceae bacterium
GACAACTTTACCCTGACCAGTTTATTAACGATTTTATTTAACTCTGCAAGCATATTGCCTGCAGTCATTATAACATATGCGCAGGGCGGTTATTATTGCTAAACATCTTCCAGGCCGGTTGATCAACCGAACTCAAATCCTGACACTGAAAATCATTTAGTCTAGAATAAATTCCGCCGGCAGTTAACTTTATTTTAACCTAGTGCAGATCTATTGAACATTTATTTTTGAACAAGCCTTTTTATTCAAAAAAATTAATTAATACTATTGACAAATCTTCTTACCTGTGTTAATATACTAGCTGCCAGGTTCCGAGGGGCTGAATAGTAAGCTGGGTCCGGTTTAAAGGGACAAAGCGGCGGAAGAAAAAGGCGCAAGCTTTGATTGGAAGCCAATAAAATCCAAGAAAACCGGGCAGCTGCAAGGAACGGTAGCCGAAAGGTAAAGCAGGGGTAAAGCCAAACTTTACCGGGAAGCATCGGAAAACCGCAGCACAGGATTTATAAGAACCGGCCGGAAGCCGGAAGAAGTCGTCTTTAGAGGCGAATGAAGCGGCTGTAGATGGTCGAGCAAAAATCCTGAAGGCAAGCTAAAAGGTCTGTTGGGGCCTGGTTTTATTATGTACAAAAACCTCGACATGAAAAATGCTATCTCCTATGGCCGCTTTTTAAATTGACAATTCACTTAGAGATAAACAGGTATATAACTGAGCAGCAACGAATCTGCCCTGTGCTCAACGAGGATAAATTCACCTGCAATGAACTAAAGATTGCGCATCCCTACTTCAGCACTTTCAACTTTTTGATCGCCCCATCCAGGCCTTCCACGGTCAACTCAAACATAGGGAAAACATCACGGATTGCCGAGATGGTGTAGCTGCCGGTCACCCGGTCCCAGAAAGGTTCCGGGATGGGGTTCAACCAGACCGCATGGTTGAAATGGGCGGCAATGCGCCGCAGCCAGGTAATCCCGGCCTCATCATTATGTAAAGACCAGTCTATAGCGCCGCCGGGCATAGTAAGCTCACTGGGAGCCATGCTGGCATCCCCCAGTAGAATAACTTTATAGTCCGGTCCCAGCATACGCAGGAAATCCTCGGTTCTTATCGCACTTTTCATATTGCAGGATGGATTCAGGTAGATGTGCTGGTAAATACAGTTGTGGAAAAAAAAGAAGCGCAGGTCTTTGAAGTGGCTGGAGCGGTTCATGGCTGTAAAAAGTTGGCTGCAGAGACGCATGTATGGATCCATCGAACCCCCGGAATCCATAACCAGGGCCACTTTGACCATGTTTTTACGGCCCCTGGTCCAGACCAGCTGGAGCATGCCGCCCTTGTCCCCCGTCTCCCGGACCGTCTCATTAAGATCCAGCTCTTCCCGGGGTCCCTCCACCTTGCTGCTGAGCTGTCTCAGCTTCCTTAGCGCAACCTCAAACTGCCTTGTTCCAATGGCTGCATCAGCCCTGAAGTCCCGGAAATCTCGCTGCGCAGCCACCTGGACGGCCGATTTGTTCACCGATTCACCGCCGATACGTATCCCCGCAGGGTGATAACCGGAATGGCCGAAGGGGGATTCCCCCCCGGTGCCGATCCATTTTGATCCGCCGTGATGCTCACCCTTTTGTTCCTGCAGCCGCTGTTCCAGGCTGCGGCGCAGCTCGTCTAAGTCCCACTCCCGGAACTTAAGCCGTTCTGCCGGAGAAATATGCCGGGGAGGCAGCGCTTTTTCCAGCCATTGAAGCACTTTTTCCGTCAGTTCAACGGGTGTTTCGATGCCCTGAAAATAACTGTAGAAGGCCAGGTCATAACGATCATAATAGGTTTCGCTTTTTACCAGCACCACCCGGGCCAGATGGTAAAAAGCGGTCAGGCTCGATAAGGCCATGCCTTTACTCAGCGCCTCCATCAGCATCATCCATTCTGTGATGGAAACGGGTACACCGTAGGCCTTCAGCAGGTAAAAAAAGTTAATAAACATAGGCCCCTGTCCTCTCTTAATTGCCTTAACGGCTGCGTGGTATCCCGGCGGCTGATTTTACCTGCTTGCCCTGTCTGTGCAGGTGCTGCAGGACAGTATTGAAATCATGATCTTTTTTCAACAATACGCCCAGGAAAGGAAACTCCGCACTCACTTTTTCGGGGCTGATTCCCCCCACGGTCAGGGCCTGGAGCCAATCTAAAAGTTCGCTGGTGCTCGGTTTTTTCTGCAGCCCGCCAACACTGCGAATCCAGTAGAAGGCAGCCATTGCTTCTTCCAGCAGTTTTTGCTCGAGTTCGGGATAGTGGACATTGACGATCTCTTTCATCATTGAAGCATCTGGAAAAGCGATATAGTGAAATATACAGCGGCGCAGAAATGCATCGGGCAGCTCTTTCTCCGCGTTACTGGTAATGATTACTACGGGGCGATGCCTTGCCTGCAAATTCTCTCCGGTTTCGGGGATGTCAAAGCTCATGATGTCCAGTTCCCAGAGCAGGTCGTTGGGAAATTCAATATCGGCCTTGTCGATCTCGTCAATCAGCAGCACCACCTGGCTTGTGGCCAAAAAAGCCTCGCCCAATTTACCCATCTTGATGTATTGTTTGATGTCGGAAACATCGTGGTCACCAAACTGGCTGTCATAAAGGCGCTGGACCGTATCATAGATATAGAGCCCATCACTGGCTTTGGTCGTAGACTTGATATTCCAGATCAGCAGTTCTTTTCCCAGGCCGTCAGCAATGCTTTGCGCCAGCATAGTTTTCCCCGTGCCCGGTTCACCCTTGATCAAAAGGGGCCTTCCTAGCGCTATCGCCACATTAACACTGTTTTGCAGTTCATTCGACGCGATATAGTCCCCTGTTCCGGTGAATATTGCTAAATTTTCATGCAATGTTTCAAACCTCCCACATTTCCTTTAATAATTATTGTTTGCTGTGCTTTTCAATAATTCTACTGAACAAAACCAACTCCTGCAAAACACCTTGATGATCCTGCAGTGGATTAAGGCATCAACTTTACAATACCTTCAATGAACCGTGCCGGGCCGTGCCTGTAAACGGTAAAATAGAAAAGATGAACCCCAGCCAATAAAAAGGCCTCGCATTCCCCACTCTCTTAAGTATTATAACCCGAGCAGGGCTTTTAATTTCTCTTCATAATTAGGATTGGCTTCATCCTCCCATATATGACCGGACAGCTGATCATGATCAAACCAAAGATATAAATCGATCAAAGATAAATCCTTTTCTTTCCCCCCAAATTTATCGATCTTAACCATTTTACCGCTACGGGTTATAGCCTGCCCGGTCAGGGCGGTAAATAAATCATTTACATCCCTTGCCGGATCAAGGTTGGTAAAAGATAAGACATTCGGAACATTTCTTTCGGGATTCGTGCTCTTAAACTGCTTCACCGCTTCATAAACATGCTTGGAAATAGAACTGTAAATTGGATCTATCCTTTTCCACTCCAAAGAACTGAGCTCAAGAGTTTTTTCCTCCAGGTAAAAAGCCAGCCCGGTTTCAGAGTATACTGCAAAGTCAACCGTTTTAATTTCACGTTCCGGTAACTTTTCTACTTTTAATCCCCTGCTTACCAAATAATCTTTAACTGCATTTTCGCCTGCTTTAGCCACAATAATCCCCCAGATATAAACAACTGTTTCACTTTTTATACAGCACCAGGCCCGGCAGTAAAAGAGGCCGGAGGTATCTTCACACCCTGTCAAATGATATAACGGTCGATGAAGTAGATACCTTTATGTAGTTTTTGGCTAAAACTGCAGTGAACTACAAAATTATTTGATTAGCTGGTAAAATATCTTCAGGCAAACATAAACCAGGAGCTTCGGCTTCTGCAATTAAAGGATATGCACAAACTACTAATTGCTTCTATTTCCCGTTGCTACTATTATAACCGAACCGGCAAATTTAATGGAGATGAGACAACAATGCAGTCAAGAGTATATTGCCCCTTATGCAGTTCTGGAACAATACCATTCGACGAGTTTAGAGGCAGACAGTATTACCGCTGTTTAAGGTGTCATTCCATATTACTGGATCCTAAAATGCGTCTTTCAAAAGAAAAAGAGAAAAACCGTTATGAAGAACACAACAATGATGTCGAAGATATACGGTACCAGCAATTTGTGGCCCCGATTGTCGAAAAGGTTAAAGACATGTTTACGCAGAGTCATCTCGGCCTGGATTTTGGAGCGGGAACCGGGCCCGTGATCACTAAGCTTTTAAGGGAAGCGGGTTACCAGGTAGAACTATATGACCCTTTATTTTATAATGATCCCGGGAAATTGGAGCAAAAATACGACTATATCGTCTGCTGTGAAGTAATGGAGCACTTTATCTTTCCCGGCAGGGAGTTAAATTTATTACGTTCACTGCTAAAACCCAATGGATCCCTCTTTTGCATGACAGAAATCTACTGCGACCAGATTGATTTTCAGCAGTGGCACTATAAAAATGATCCGACCCACGTATTTTTTTATCATCAACATGCTCTGTCCTGGATTAAAAGCAACTATGGTTTTTCAGGGTTAAAAAGACAGGGCCGGCTAATTCATTTTGAGGCCTGAGCAGCAAACTTAATCTGCACAGCATCATGTTTTCAAACTCCCCTTCAATCTCATCGAACCGGTAAAACCGGATTCTTCTTCCGGTTTCCCGGGCCAGGGCTAAAAGCTCATCGTTTATCCCGGTCATTTTCTTGCGAACGTTTCCGGCATACCTACTCCGGTTGACCTGAAAGGCAAACCAATACTTAACGGTCATTCGCCGGCAGTTCCATCCAACTTCATCTGCCCCCCTTTAATCATCTCAGCAAAGTAAGTTTCACCCCGGCTGTTTTCCAGTGACAACAGCGACATTAACCCCTCGACATCGGCAAGCGCCCGGTGTGACTGCTCCGGGATAATACTGTGTTTTTCAAACAATCTCTGCAGGCTGCGGCCACCGCCCCACCTTATTCCGGACATAGAGCAGAACCAGCGTTTTTTTCTTGCGCCGGGGATTATCGCCGTCATAAAACCCTTATCAAACGAAGCATTGTGAGCAACAAGAAAGTCAGCCTGATCAATCATACTCTTGATACGGCTTAGATCAAGCCGCCAGCCGCTAAGATCCTGCATTGACAACCGATGCACCCTGTAGGCGCCCGTGCTGATAGCGCAGTTTGGCTCTCTCAACCCGGTATAACTATCAATGACACCGGTGATCCTGTGCTGATCATAGCTGAACAGCACCAGAGCCAGCTCGATTATTTCGTCTGAGTATGGGCTTAAGCCCGTGGTCTCCACATCTATGCACCCTGCAATGCCCGTAGATTTCGGTTTGGGAATGCTTTCGTTTTTTTTAGCTTCATAAACATTATCACCATTTTTTATCTCCAAAATCCGGTCTACACGGAATGTCCGGTGATCCTTTCGCTTAAAACAGTATGCCACCATGCCTAGAAAACTTTTACCGCTGTATTCCAGCATACCCACACTCTCGGGCCTGATTTTGCGTTGAGTTTTTTCATCTGTTGTTTTAAGGTAAACAATCTCCAGGGCCGCCTCCTTTTTCGCAGCGTCCCTGAGGATTTCCACCTTTTCATCCAAAGGCAGCTTTTCCTGCGAAAGTTTATACTGCCAGCCGGTAAAAAATTTCACTACTCTCCAATCAACCCGGATATCCGAATCGGTTATCTTTCTTTTTAAGAAAATGCCGTTTAAACTGCGGCAGCGGGAAAGGGCCACGTAAAGCTGGCCGGAAGCAAATGTGCCTCTGCCCAGGTCGATCATTACATTATCAAACGTTTTCCCCTGGCTCTTATGTATAGTGATCGCCCAGGCAAGCTTCAGGGGGTACTGTTTAAAAGATCCGATATTATCGGCCGCAACCGATTTTGTACTTTCATCCCAAAAAAAGCGGTAAACATTCCATTTATTAGGTTTTACATCTTCAACGCTGCCATCCTGCAACCTTACTTGCAAATTGTCATCATCAATCGCTACAACGGTACCGATAGTGCCGTTGATCCAGCGCCCCGCTGCATCGTTGTTTAAAAGCATAACCTGGGCATCTTTCTTTATTTCCAGCGATTCATCGGCTGGAAAGCTTTTTTTCTCAATATCACCCCTGATCTCGGCATCGAAATAATATAATTCGCCGGACAATTTCAGAAGTTCTTCTTTATTTATTTCGTCTGCCATGGCATTGGTCGTAGTCAGGTAGATAGTGTTTTTCGGCAGTTTTACATTTTCATCTGCGATTTGCCGGTTGAGCAAATCAACATCTTCAGTAGAACTGGTTTTATTGCGAATTTTGTTTAACAGATCGATGAAGCTTTGATCGGTTTGACGATAGATTTTCTCAAGCTCCAGGTACTCAATTTCAATTTCGCCGTAGCACCGGGCATCAAAAAAATACTCGCTTTCATAATACTCCTTAAAAATCTCCCGCTCGCGGCCGACGACCACCGGCGGAATCTGGTAAAGGTCGCCGATAAAAATCATCTGCAGGCCCCCAAACGGCAGCCCGGGGTTTTTCCCGTTTACCCGCAGGAACTCGTCTACGCAGTCAAGGAGATCAGCCCGCACCATGGAAACCTCATCAATTACAATAGCATCAAGATTCTTATAAACAGGCGCTGCTTTCTTTTTGGCTGCCCGCTTAACTTTCTCGACAGTAACATCCGGCCGGAAACCAAAAAAAGAATGAATAGTCTGACCTGCTATATTTACCGCCGCCACCCCGGTCGGGGCCAAGACCACAATATTCTTTTCAGTGACCGAGCGAAAGTATTCGAGCAGGGTCGATTTGCCGGTTCCGGCCTTGCCGGTAATGAAAATGTTTTTTGTGTTGTCTTCCATCAAGTGCAGCGCTTTTTTAAACTGCTGATTTATCTCGATATTCTTTATCACTAACTGATATCTCCTTATCATCCTGATGCTTAAACCTGCCGGCCGCTAACTTACCCGGGAAGATTATTTCGTTCTTTCGGGACTGATATCCTTTAAATGCTGCACGGCCTCTTCATTAAATTCAACTTTTTCAATTAGTTTTTTTGCCTTTTCTGTTTTGCCTTTTTATGCTCCTCAGTTATGCTATAATTATACCGGTGGAGGTAACTTACTGTGATCGTACTGCGTTTTCTTGGCAATATCGTGTGGCTGATTTTTGGTGGCATAATCGGTGCCATGCTGTGGACCTTCGCCGGGGTGCTGGTCTGCCTGACCATAATAGGTATTCCTTTCGGCCTGCAGTGCTTTAAAATAGCCGGATTTGTCCTCTGGCCCTTCGGCCGGGATGTGGAAATAGGCAGTTTTGGTATAGGCAGCCTGCTCGGAAACATACTGTGGATTCTACTTCTGGGGTGGGAATTGTGCATTGCTCATCTGACTATCGGCATCTTGCTCTGCCTGACTCTCATCGGTATCCCCTTTGGACTACAACATTTCAAACTGGCCTTGCTTGCCATGCTGCCCTTCGGAGCAAGAGTCCTTAACCGGCCCGGCATCCTGAAAACCTCCCCTGTCGCCTAATATATCCAAAGGGCAAAGGCGCAGCTTTCGTCCCCAATAAAACAAATTATGAATACCGAGTTGTTGTATAAACCGTTGATTTATCCGCAGCCTTCTTTTATGTATGGTGCATAGGGGTCGGCAGTGACCATCACCATCACCGATTCCAGGCTCTCGAAGATCTTTTTGCCCGTGGAGCGGAAAGTCTTGACCTTGCCGGGGATGAGCTTGGAATTTTTTTTGGGTTTTGCATGCAGGCTATTTTGTATTTAATGTAGTAAAACAAGACTGCACAATCGTAATACAAATCTGCGTCACAAAACATCGCTGCTGAGATAGCTGTTCGATTGGCTCATCACTAGGCGTAAAAATATATAGCCCAATCTAACGTCCACCTGTGTTTGCTTTAGGCTGTTTACTTTTTCCCTGCGAAATCAGAAGGAACAACAGACCGGCGGCAAATATAGAAATTGCTGTATAGGTATAAGCAGCCGAATGTTCCATGATCACTGACAAACCGGTAATCGCAGTTGCATTGATCGAAGCATGGAAGAGGACACAGAGAAAAATACTGCTGGTCTTTGCATACAGCCAGGTCATGAAAGCGCTGAAGCCGATTGCTGCCAGGGCATATAAGAAAAATGGATTTCCTTCCTGGCCGGAGCCGGAAATATAAAAAAGCGGTAAATGCCACAGCGCCCAGGTAATACCGATAACGAAATTGACTAAGACCATGTTTAACCGGTTCTGCAAGGACGGCTGTAAAACACCACGCCACCCGAATTCTTCAAGACCGCCCATGAGAATAGAAACAAAAAAGAAGGGGATAAAAAGAAAGATGGGTTGAATGGGGTTGTCATGCAAATACTGGCTGTCCAGGATTGAGGCAATGGCCAGACCAATAATGCCCAGCCCGACCGGGACTAAAATAGCAAAGATATAAAACTTGTAGTTAACCCTTACTTTAAGAACCCGGGAATGGAATTCTTTGAGTGAACCTTCCTTTTTTGTCAAAATAACAGCCACATATGCACCTATCGTCGGAGCGCTGCCCCCGGTGATGAATAATGCCTGCCCGAGGCCGCTTTGTAAATCGACTAGTTCTGCTTGAGTCAGGTATGCAAGGATCCACCATAAAAGCCAGGTCAGTGTGAAGGTGAAAATAAGATATATTTTATTCCTACTTGCAGCCATAAAAACCTCCTTGCCGCAAAGCCGCATCATCTTACTACTGCTAAGCGAATTAAAAATTCAAGCGGGCTGCCAAGGTCATCCCCTACAGCCCCGCCGATCAGACAACCCCTGAAGTGTTACCGGTTTCTTTTCATAAAATATAACCTGCTTCCTGCATCTTGTAAAGATTAGATTGGTACAAGAAATTTCCACTGCCGATCAAGTTGCTTCCTGTAAGCCACTGAAAACTGCTCTGGCCTTAAAACATCTGTCTTGCTCACCCTGCAGTGGTTCAGACCATTACTGATCTTGAAGTCTCCGAGAGCTAAAAGGTCGTTACGGCGAGTAATCCGGGAATTATAATGAGGAGTTTTCTAGTTGAAGCTGAATGATATTTGCTCCCGGCGTTATGGATTAAGGCAGCTGCAGCGTAACCTCGGCTGGCTGATGCAAAGCGATGCCGGCTGATGTATAATATCGATAGGTGAGCTAAAAGGCGAAAAAACATTATCTTGATTAAGGAATCTTTCTTTACTGGATGAATGTAGACTTTACCGAGAACCGGAAGGAAGGATTTGTCGGTTTTGTAAACCTTACCGGTGAGCAAAGCAATCCTATGAAATGGAAGGGGTTATTTAGTTATGGCAGATCAGTGGTATGTTTCCCGCCAGGGAAAAGAGAAGGGGCCTTTTAAGTGGGAACAAATTGTTTCTGCGTTCCGTCAGGGCAAGCTTCGAGACGATGACTATCTGTGGAGTCAGTCTACCGGTGATTGGCTGCAGGCCGGGCAGGTGCCGGGAATAAAAGGGGAAGTCGCCGGCGATAAGCAGCAGGCGGCTCAGGCAGATTCCAGTACCGAATCAAATTACCAGGTGTTAGGTTCGGTTATGCCCATGCTTGAGATAAAACTCAGGCGGGATGAACGGCTTTACGCCCAGAGTGGAGCCATGCAGTGGATGGATCATAATATCAAGATGGACACTGAAATGAAAGGTGGCGTATTTGGCGCTTTAAAGCGCCAGGTTTCCGGAGAATCCATGTTTGTCAATTATTTTACAGGACTGGCTGATGGCGCCGTGGTAGCTTTCGGGCACACCTACCCCGGCAATATAATCCCCGTAGATGTTTCCCGGAGTACAATCATATGCCAGAGAAGAGCATTTCTATGTGCTTTCGAAACAGTGGATTATGATGTTTATTTTCAAAAACGCATCGGGGCCGGCTTTTTTGGAGGAGAAGGCTTTATCATGCAAAAACTCTCCGGCAGCGGAACCGCTTTTATCGAAATCGACGGAGAATGTATAGAAAAGCAGCTGGCTCCCGGAGAAAAGATCAGCGTTGAAACCGGTTCTGTCGGCGCTTTTGAGGAAAGTGTAAGTTTCAATATTGAGAGGGTTAAAGGGATTAAAAACATGTTCCTGGGCGGAGAAGGGATGTTTTTGACAACCCTGACCGGCCCGGGCAAGATATGGCTGCAGACCATGCCCATCCAGAACATGACCGCAGAATTGTTTCAGTATTTACCCGGCAATCAAAGTGGGAAATAAAGACGGGCTGCAAAAACATCAACAAATTTGTACGGGGGATTACAAGCCTCGATAGCCTCCGGGATTTGTTCATGCTTTCTTTGGACAGCGCCGGGGGCTTATGCAAACGGATCATATTAAATCATGCTTCCCTGGCATTAATGATGAGAAGGCTCCAGGGCTGAACAGAACTGGGCTATAAATGACAGCTTTTAAGAAATAGCGGTATTAACCACCTTCCCCGTCAAGGCAAAGCCTTAAGAAAATATGCCTGGCCATCGACGACAACCTGGCCGATCGGGTTTGATGCTCTTAATCATTAAGATTTTTTTTCTCCCCGGTAACCAGAAATACCACTTCTTCGGCAATATTTGTAGCGTGATCAGAAATTCTTTCCAACCAGCGGCCGACAAACAACAAATGCGTAGCCTGGGTAATCGTTCTCGGGTTTTCCATCATTATCGTCAACAGCTCCCGGAATATTTGGCCAAAAAGCTTATCAACCTGGTCATCGTCTGTTCCGACAGCAACAGCTAATTCAACATCCTCACGCATGTAAGCGTCCAGAGATTGTTTGACCATTTTCTGGCTTAAGACAGCCATGCGGGGAATATCGACCAGGGGCTTAATTAATGGTTGATCCGCAATTCTCAGCGTAATTTTTGCTATACTGGTTGCATAATCACCCATGCGTTCTAAATCATTAACCATCTTGAAAAGAGTGGCCACCCGCCTTAAATCCCCGGCCATGGGCTGTTGGGTAGCGATAACTTCAAGACATTTTTCCTCAACTTCTGTTTCCAGCTGGTCTATTTTGTCATCTCCCTCAATAACTGTCCGGGCCAGCTCCAGATCCTGATTTTTCAAAGCTTCGATCGACCGGCCGATTGCCTCTTCAACCAGGCTGCCCATGTGCTGCAGATTTTCCTGCAGTTCCTCCATTTTTTCTACAAAAACAACCTTGCGATCTTTCCTATCTGGCATATCCATAATCTTCTCTCCTCGTCACGGTTTAATTTTATCCAAAACGGCCGGTTATATAATCTTCCGTACGCTTATCCTGCGGGTTGGTAAAAAGATTAGATGTCCCGCCCCACTCAATCATTTTGCCCTGCAGGAAAAAACCGGTATGATCCGAAATTCGCGCCGCCTGCTGCATATTGTGGGTAACAATGATAATGGTATATTCTGTACACAAATTCCTGATCAAATCTTCGATACGCTGAGTGGCGATCGGGTCAATAGCCGAGGTTGGCTCATCCATGAGCAGAATACGCGGTTTAACTCCCAGAGCCCGGGCAATACATAGCCGCTGCTGCTGGCCTCCGGACAAGGCTAAAGCCGGTTCATTCAGACGGTCTTTGACTTCATCCCATAGAGCTGCACCTTTAAGACTGGTTTCTACGATTTCAGTCAAAACAGCCTTGTTTTTTAAGCCATCAATTCGCGGACCATAAGCAATATTGTCAAAAATACTCTTCGGGAAAGGGTTTGGATGTTGAAAAACCATGCCCACTTTTTTTCGAAGATTTACCACATCAGTATTTGGGGCATATATGTTCTTACCATGAATAGATACTTTCCCATCCAACCTGGTTCCCGGGATCAAATCATTCATGCGATTGAGAACTCTTAAAAAAGTAGATTTACCACATCCCGAAGGACCAATTAATGCAGCAACCCCTTTTCCCTGAACTTTCACCGTAACATTAAACAAGGCCTGAACAGATCCATAAAAAAAGTTCAGGTTTTCTACTTTTACTTCACAGTAACCATTTTCAACATCCTTGTTTAATATAGCTGGTTCATGTTTGGCAGTTTCCTGAATCCTGGTTTCTTCTATTGTGACATTAGATGTGACATTAGAATTTTTCGGTATCATTTTTTATTAAGTTCCCAAACCGGGAACTTTTAACACTCCCCTCATTTAATAGTCAAAAATCAGGTTAACGGATAGATGGAAAAACTATAATCCTTTTGCCACTCGATCACGATACCGTTTGCGCACAAACACCGCTGCCAGGTTAAGCAGGGAAACCAAGATCAGCAGAACCAGGGCTGTACCGTAGGCAATGGGACGAACCTGTGAAATGGCATGGTGCTGGGTTGACATAATGAAAAGATGGTAAGGCAGGGCCATGAACTGGCTTCTGATTGAATCAGGAAGGTGCGGGAGGAAAAAGGCTGCCCCGGTTGCCAGGATCGGAGCGGTTTCTCCCGCAGCCCGGGCCAGGCCAAGGATAGTACCGGTCAGGATTCCGGGTATAGCCCGCGGCAGGACAACTGTCCTGACCACCTGCCAGCGGGTTGCTCCAAGAGCAAATGAACCTTCACGGTAAGCTCTCGGAACAGTTCTCAGTGCCTCTTCAGAAGCTGTAACCGTAACCGGCAGGGTCAGAAGACCGAGGGTAAAACCGGCGGCAATCAAAGATGGGCCAAAGCCGAAAATTTTAACAAATACGGCCATGCCGAAAAGGCCGAAAACAATTGAAGGAACACCGGCCAGGTTACGCACAGACATGCGCACCAGGCGGGTAAATTTGCCCTGTAACGCGTATTCATTAAGGTAAATTGCCGCTCCAACACCCAGAGGCAAAGCGAAGGCAATTGTAATCAGGGTAACATAGAATGTACCCACAATAGCCGGGAAAATCCCACCTTCAGTCATACCAACCCGGGGTGGCTGGGTTAAAAATTCCCAGTTGATTACTCCTGCACCCTTGGAAAAAATATCAAAAACTATTACGCCCAGGATAAAGAGAACCAGAACCAGGGTTAAGCGAAGAGCCCAGAAACCAACCAGCTCATAGCTGTGCCATTCAGACGTCTTATGCTTTTTTACTGC
>SLRT01000104.1 GCA_007130825.1 Syntrophomonadaceae bacterium
GATATATTTATCATGAGCTATGTATTTTATCGCATCATTATCATCATTCGCGGCACTCGAGCCGAGCAACTGGTCAAGGGATTGATCTTACTGCTTCTGGCTATGGTTATCAGTGATCAGGCTGGTCTTGACACCCTTCACTGGACTTTGCGTCAGACGATGACCGTCGGTTTGATTGCCATCCCCATTGTTTTCCAACCCGAACTGCGGCGGGCTCTTGAGCAGTTGGGCCGGGGTAAAATTTTTAAATCCACCTACTGGAGCTGGAGCACAAAGGATTTTGAAAACATGCTCGATGAATTGACCAAGGCTATACCAGTCCTGGTGAAAAGGCGGATCGGGGCGTTAATAGTTATGGAACGGTCCACCGGATTAAAAGAGTGGGTGGAAACCGGTATTGCTGTAAACGGACTTGTTACTGCTGAACTGTTAGTTAATATCTTTTTTCCCCGCAGCCCTCTTCACGACGGGGCGGTAATTATCCGCGGTGATCAGATTGTCGCTGCCGGTTGTTACCTCCCTCTTACTGACGATCCTGGTTTAAGTAAAGAACTGGGCACCAGGCACCGGGCCGGAATCGGCATTACGGATTATTCAGATGCGGTGGCGATCATTATCTCCGAAGAGACAGGGATTATTTCTGTTGCCCACGACGGAGTTTTAACCCGCTATCTTGACGAGAAGAAGCTGCGAAAAATACTTACAGATCTGTGTAAACCTGAGCGTTCAGAAAGCTTTAGCTTAAGTTCTTGGAGGACTGGCAAATAACGATGGAAAAATTCTTGCGCAGTAACAATTTCGCCCGCATTATGGCTATATTCCTGGCTATAATACTCTGGCTTTTTGTGACCGGGGATAAGATCACCCGCACAACTCCATCGCATCAAATATGGGAGGAAGTTCCTCTGCGGGTAGAAAACCTGGATCAGGATTACGTGGTGACTGAAATACCTTCTTCTGTTGATTTAACCCTGGAAGGTTTGCCGGAAAACTTTGAGGATCTAACCATCCAGGAATTGGACGCTTTTGTCGATCTTTCCGGAAAAGAACCGGGCAGCCATCTGGTCCGGGTCCAGGGCCGGGCGCCGCGAGGTTTGAGCCTGGTTTCATTTGAACCGGAGCAGGTCAGAGTCAAGATAGAAGCTTATCTGGCTGATGAGTTCCCGGTGGAAACCGAGGTCGTCGGGAATCCGGCCGAAGGTTGGGAACTGGTCAATTATACAATCGAACCGGAAGAAGTTCTGGTCGGGGCCCCTCAATCGCAGTTTGAACAGGTTGAACGGCTTATGGTCCTGATTGAGTTGACCGGCATGAAATATGTGGAAAGAATTGATCTGGAGCCTGCTGCCTATGATCAAGAAGATACTCCGGTGGCCGGATTAGTAATTGATCCGGAAACAGTCACTGTCAGGCTGGAGTTTGAACGAATTGAGGAACCGGAAGAAGAAGATAACGATGAACAAGAGTAAGAGCAGGAAGCGAGCCCAGGTTTAACAGTTGCAGGCTGGTTTGAGCCGGATACTACTACCCTGAAAATGTATATTTACATTTTCATTCTTCTGATGGTGCCCCTGCACTGTGGGGGCATGGGAGTATTATATTTAAAATTATTTTTTGCCTTAAAGGAGGTTTTTTATTGGGTAAATTATTTGGTACTGACGGTATCAGGGGCGTGGCCAACCGCGACTTAACCCCTGAACTTGCTTATAGAATCGGGCGGATTGCGGCCTTTCTTTTGGGCAGCAAGGACGAACATCCCCTTTTCTTGATTGGGCGTGACACCCGACTATCCGGTTCGATGTTGGAAGGCTCTCTTGTGGCGGGTATTAATTCTGTGGGCGGTGAAGTGCGCCTTCTGGGGGTCATCTCCACTCCGGCGGTGGCCTATCTGACCAAGAATCTGCAGGCTTCTGCAGGAGTGGTTATCTCCGCATCCCACAACCCTATCGAAGACAACGGTTTGAAAATATTTTACGGCAGCGGATTTAAGCTGGCCGATACCCTGGAAGAAGAAATAGAAAAATATTATATCCAGGAAACAGATGATTTACCCCGACCCGAAGGGGCTGAACTTGGCCAGGCTTTTCCTGATCGGGATGCGGTGGAAAAATACCTCGAACATTTGAGCAAACACTCTTGTTCTTTGGAAGGCTTGCACCTGGTTGTTGATTGTGCCCATGGCGCTGCCTGCCGGGTGGCCGGTGAGCTGCTGCAGCGGCTTGGGGCGACAGTTGAGATGCTTCATGATGAACCTGATGGCAAGCGGATTAATGTTGATTGCGGAGCCACCGATACCGCCGAGCTGCAGCGGGCAGTGCTCAACTCCAATGCTTCTCTCGGTCTTGCTTTTGACGGAGACGCCGATCGCCTGATTGCCGTTGACGAAAAAGGTAATATTGTTGATGGTGACGCAATTATGGCAATCTGTGCCGTCGATATGGCAAAAAAGAAGGCGCTGAAAAAGAATACGCTGGTGGCAACGGTGATGAGTAACGGCGGGCTTGATATATTAGCAGAAAAGCACGGTTTGAAGGTGATCCGCACAAAAGTGGGAGACCGCTACGTGCTTGAAAAAATGGTTGAAGGCGGCTTTAATCTTGGTGGTGAACAGTCCGGCCATATTATCTTTTCCGATTTTGCCACCACCGGAGATGGTTTACTCACTGCGCTGCAGCTGCTGAAAGTGGTCCAGGAGAAGCAAAAAACTCTTTCTCAGCTGGCTTCTTACCTGGAGCGTCTGCCGCAGGTTTTGGTTAATCAAAAAGTGGCCACCAGGGAAGGTTGGTCGAAGAATACGCAAATAACCACGGCCATTAATAAAGTTGAGCAGGAACTGGGTAAACATGGACGTGTCCTGGTTCGGCCTTCCGGCACCGAGGCAAAGATAAGGGTTATGCTGGAAGCGCCCCAACCTGAAGAAAAACTTGAGCAATATGCCCGTTCTCTGGCTGAAATAATTGCTAAAGAACAGAGCTAGCTGATTACTTGTAAAACCAGGCAAAAAGTTTCAACAAACGGAGGCTAATATATGTGCGGTATTGTCGGCTACACCGGAAGCAAAGAAGCAAGCGAAATTTTGATCGGTGGTCTGAAAAAATTAGAGTACCGGGGATATGATTCCGCCGGAATAGCCTTGCAAAAGAACGGACAGGTGGTTATTGCCAAAGCGGCCGGGTCTGTTGCCGACCTTGAGAAATCGCTGGATGATCGATTTAAAGCAGTAAAAGCAGGTATTGGTCATACCCGCTGGGCTACTCACGGCCGGCCCACTGATCAAAACGCCCATCCGCACAGCAGTCATTCCGGTGAGATAGTAGTTGTTCATAACGGTATTATAGAAAACAATCGCCTCCTGCGTAAATGGTTAATCGAGGAAAAAGGATACAGCTTTCGTTCAGAAACTGATACCGAGGTGCTGGCCCACCTGATTGAAGAGTACTATGATGGAGATTTGCTGGAAGCGGTGCGCAAGTCGGTATCAACAGTGGAAGGATCTTATGCCCTGGTAGCGGTTACCTGCCGGGAACCGGATCGCCTGGTCTGCGCCCGCAAAGACAGCCCCCTGATTATCGGTTTCGGTGAGGGAGAAAATTTTATTGCCTCTGATATTCCCGCGCTTTTGAACCATACTCGTAATACCTGTATTTTGGAAGACGGCGAATTTGCTTCAATAACAGCTGAAAAGGTTGAAGTGTTCAATCTAGAAGGCTGCCCAGTTGAAAAAGAGATTTTTAAAGTGAACTGGGATATTGCGGCCGCCGAAAAAGGCGGTTATGATCATTTTATGCTTAAAGAAATCATGGAACAGCCTGTCGCGGTGCGGGAGACCATGCGCCAGCGGATCGATGCCGCCAAAGGACGGGTCGTTCCGACAGAGTTCGAAATTTCACCGGATGAGCTTGCCCGCCTGGAGAAAATATATATTGTGGCCTGTGGCACGGCTTACCACGCCGGATTGATTGGCAAAGCGGTGATTGAAAAGTTGGCCGGAATACCGGTGGAGGTAGAGGTAGCTTCAGAGTTTCGCTACCGGGAACCTCTTCTCGGTGAAAATCAACTTGCTATCGTAATCAGCCAGTCCGGTGAAACTGCCGATACCCTGGCCGGGTTGCGCCTGGCCCGGTCGAAAGGGGTTAAAGTCCTGGCCATAACCAACGTGGTTGGCAGCACCGTTTCCCGCGAAGCTGACCAGGTGCTTTTCACCTGGGCCGGACCGGAAATTGCTGTTGCCTCGACCAAGGCTTACCTGACCCAGCTGATCGCTGTTTACCTGATCGCTATTTACCTGGGAGAGGCAAGGAAAACCTTGAAACCGGAAAAGGCTGCGGAATTGGTTAAGGGGCTTCTGGCCTTGCCTTCACAGCTTGAACGAATTTTATCCGAAGAAAGCATCGCCAAACTGCGAAGCTACTGCGACCATCTGGCCACATGGGAAAGAGCTTTCTTTCTCGGGCGCAACCTCGATTTTCCGGTAGCCATGGAAGGGGCCCTCAAGCTAAAAGAAATATCCTATATTCATGCTGAAGCCTGCGCTGCCGGTGAGCTTAAACATGGGCCGCTGGCATTAATTGTCGAAGGGCTGCCGGTTATTGCCCTGGCTACCCAGAAAGCGGTTCTCGATAAGACCCTGAGCAATATCCATGAAGTAAATGCCCGCGGTGGAGCTGTTTTTGCCATTACCCAGGAAGGGTTTGATGACGTAGCGCGCCAGGTCGAATCCGTTTTCTATCTGCCCCCTGTAAACGATATCCTTGCCCCGGTTTTAGCTGTGGTGCCGACCCAACTGATTGCTTACTATGCCGCTTTAGCCCGCGGCAGTTCAGTCGACAAACCACGCAATCTGGCAAAAAGCGTTACAGTGGAATAACCTGCTGTTATTTGTAAAGATTGCTGCTGTTAAGGGTTGATTTGTTTCACCCGCCATCGATTACTTTGTCCTTTATTTCCGGAACGATCCAGTATCATGCAAAGAGGTTTTTTTGATCGGGATATTTAATAATTTATGGCGATTATTTTTAAAGATGTTATTGAATCGAAGCGGGAGCATGCGGATGCATTTGATTGCCTGGCTGCTTTTTCTCGTTTGTGGCATTATCTATCTTATTGCTTCAATCCGCGACCGCGATCCGCTGATGATTTCCGGGACTATATGTTTCATTGTTGCAGTGGTTATCTTTTTGCTGCCGATAAAGAAATAACCCGTATTTATTACCCGGGTAATATTGAAGCAAAAAAAGCTTTGCTGTCAGGATGTTGGGGCGTTTAATCTTGTTCGTTAAACTTAGATTCGTTTTTTTAAGACAGCGGTATTGCAGGGTTATTGAAAAAAATGTTGAATTTTATTTATCCGGATATTATGCCCGGCTGGAAAGCAAGCCGGGGAAGACTAAGTACCGCAGGCAGCGCCTGGGGATTTAAGGGAGATTTAGATGGCGGAGAAAACAGAAACTGGATCAATGACAAATTTTATTTACTACATGATCAAGGAAGATCTTGAAAAAGGGTTATTAAAAGACAAGTGTGTGCATACCCGTTTTCCCCCTGAACCGAACGGTTACTTGCATATCGGACATGCCAAGGCGATTCTTTTAAATTATACATTGGCCAGGCTCTTCAGCGGCAAGTTCAACCTGCGCTTTGATGACACTAACCCGATCAGGGAAGAACAGGAATTTGTCGATTCAATTATGGCTGATATTCGCTGGCTGGGGGCAGACTGGGGCGATCGCCTCTTTTTTAGTTCCGATTATTTTGATCTAAAGTACCAATTTGCAGTGCGCCTGATTGAAGCCGGACGTGCCTATGTATGCGATTTAAGCCAGGAAGAGATCAGAGATTACCGCGGCACCCTGACCGAGCCGGGAAAAGAAAGCCCCTATCGCAACCGAACGGTAGAAGAAAATCTCGAATTATTTAACAGGATGCGTAATGGTGAATTCCCGGACGGCAGCCGGGTGCTTCGGGCAAAAATTGATATGTCTTCTGGAAATTTGAATATGCGCGATCCGGTGATCTACCGCATCCTGCATACCCCTCACCACCGCAGCGGCGATCAGTGGTGTATATACCCGATGTATGATTTTGATCACCCCTTTTCTGATGCGCTGGAAGGAATTACTCACTCCCTGTGCTCGATTGAATATGCCGACCACCGCCCGCTTTACGACTGGATTGTCGACAATGCCGTTGAACTGTTTCCGGAAGTGGTTCAGTTCCGGTCCCGCCAGACCGAATTTGCGCGCATGAACCTGACCTATACGGTGATGAGCAAACGTAAACTGCGGCGCCTGGTTGAAGAAAAATATGTTCAAGGCTGGGACGACCCACGCATGCCCACTATTGCCGGCCTGCGCAAAAGGGGTTTCACCCCCGATGCTATTGCCGATTTCCAGGAACGGGTCGGCGTATCGAGGGCCGAAAGCACCGCCGACCTGGCCTTGCTGGAGCACTGTATCAGGGAGGAACTCGAGATCACAGCGTCGCGACTGATGGCAGTGCTCGACCCCGTGAAAGTGGTAATTACAAACTGGCCTTCGGGGCAAACCGAGATGGCTGAAATGGAAAACATTCCCGGAAATGAAAGCGCCGGTACACGCCAGGTTCCTTTTAGCGGCGAAATATATATCGAGCGGGAGGACTTCATGGAAGACCCTCCGAAAAAATTCTTCCGCCTGGCTCCGGGAAGAGAAGTACGCCTTAAGGGGGCCTATATAATTTACTGTCAAGAAGTAATCAAGGATGCAGGCGGCAATGTTACCGAGCTGCGCTGCAGCTACGATCCGCAAACAAAAAGCGGTGCCGATACCAGCGGTAAAAAAGTAAAAGGTGTGATTCACTGGGTGGCTATCGAACATGCAGCACGCATAACCGCCAATCTTTACGATAACCTGTTTACAATTGAAAACCCCGAAGAAGAAAGGGATATCGACTTTACCGATAATATAAATCCGCAATCGCTGGTGGTCTGTAAAGATGTGCCCGCTGAACCGGCCGTTGCCGAAGCAGCTCCCGGCAGCCGGTTCCAGTTTTTGCGCAAAGGCTATTTCTACCTTGATCCAAAATCATCGGCAGCCGGGCAGCCGGTTTTTAACCGGATCGTCAAGCTCAAAGACACCTGGGCCAAGGTTAAGAAAAAGGGGTAAGGCCGGGGTTGTTAAAACCTTTCAGCATTTCCTTTCCAGGATAACGGCTTTCAGATATACTGATTCTTATAAATGAATAAGGGGGATGAGGATGGATCGAGTAACAGTGAGGCAGCTGGTTTCTGGCGCTGAAAGCTATGCAGAAAAACAGGTAACGCTGAACGGGTGGATCAGGAACAACCGCGATCAAAAATCATTTGGTTTTATCGCCTTAAATGACGGTACTCACTTTAATACAATCCAGATCGTCTACGAAAGAGAGTTCCTGCCAAATTATGACCAGGTAGCCGCCCTGGGGGTTGGTTCGGCGATCAGTATAAGCGGCAAACTGGCACTGACGCCGGAAGCCAGGCAGCCTTTTGAAATAAAGGCCGCGGAAATAAACCTGGAGGGCGAATCCCCTTCTGATTATCCGATCCAGCCCAAGAGACACAGCCGGGAATTTTTAAGGGAAGTGGCCCACCTGCGTCCCCGGACCAACCTTTTTACGGCGGTTTTCAGGGTCCGTTCCCTGCTGGCTTTTGCCATCCATCAATTCTTCCAGGAAAAAGGCTTTGTTTACCTTCATTCCCCGATTATTACCGCCAACGATGCTGAAGGCGCCGGGGAATTGTTCCGGGTAACCACCCTGGATCCCAAGAATCCCCCGGTGACAGATGGTGAAGCAGTCGATTATTCTGCCGATTTCTTCGGTAAAAAAACAAACCTTACCGTCAGCGGCCAGTTGGAAGCAGAAGCTTATGCCCTGGCCTTCAAAGATGTTTACACCTTTGGTCCGACCTTCCGGGCGGAGAACTCCAATACACCACGGCATGCTGCTGAATTCTGGATGATCGAACCCGAGATCGCTTTTGCCGATTTAAACGATAACATGGACCTGGCTGAAGAGATGGTCAAGTACCTGATCAATTACCTTTTGGACAAAGCCGAAACAGAGATGGGTTTCTTCAACCAGTTTGTGGACAAAGGACTTAAGGAAAGGCTTGAAAACATCAAGAACTCGGAATTTGCCCGCATCACCTACACGGAAGCTGTCGATGAACTGAAGAAGGCGAAACAGAAATTTGAATACCCCGTGGAATGGGGAAAAGATCTGCAGACCGAGCATGAAAGATACCTGACCGAAAAGGTATTTTACAAGCCGGTCTTTGTCACCGGTTATCCCAAAGATATCAAGGCATTTTACATGCGCGTAAACGGCGATCAAAAGACAGTTGCCGCCATGGACCTGCTTGTGCCCGGAGTGGGTGAAATTATCGGCGGCAGCCAGAGAGAAGAGCGGGCCGAAGTCCTGGAACAAAGCATGGCGGATTTTAATATAAACAAAGAAGACCTCTGGTGGTACATGGAATTGCGCAAGTACGGCGGAGTCAAACATGCCGGTTTTGGCCTCGGCTTTGAAAGAGCGCTGATGTATTTAACCGGCGTCAGTAACATCAGGGATGTAATTCCCTTTCCCCGGACGGTCAATTCCTGCGAGTTTTAACTATATAATTTGTTTTGTTGTGTTGCCCCGCCTGCAGGATCAGTATATTTGTCCTGTATCCAGGGTAAAAAACTTAATCAAAGTAACAATCAAGTGCTACCGTAAGTTTGCTCTTTTCCATAAAAATTTTTAATCTAAACAAAGAAGCGGAAAAGCGGGCGGACTTATTATGTGTGTTACTTGAAGTTAATGGAGGAAGAACAATGGATGCTGCAGTTGAGCGTGAATGGATCCAGGAAAAGCTGGATATCGGCAAAGAAATGCTTTATTTAACCAGGGATGAAGTGGCTAAAACCGGCCTGGTGGAAGAAGATATCCTTGAATTAACCCGTAGCGCCCTGGTCGCTCACGGCAAGAAAGAGTATGAAATGCCGGCGAAAATTGGGGTGCACCCTTATGAAGAAGTTTTCTATCATGCCATGCCTGCCTATGTTCCAGCAAAAAATGCAGTGGGCCTGAAATGGATTGAATGTTATCCTTCCAACCCGTCCAGGTACAACCTGCCCCAGACCACAGGTCTCCTGGTTTTAAATGATACCGAGTCCGGATGCCCGCTGGCCCTGATGGATGCGACCTGGGTTACGGCCATGCGCACGCCGGCTGTAACCGCCCTGGCCGCTGAAGCCTTGCATCCCGATGCTGAATCTTTTGGCATGTTCGGCTCCGGATTACAGGGCATTGAACACTGCCGGTTTATAGTCCACACCCTTAAGAAATTACGGAAAGTGTATATTTATGATATCAAAGAAGAAGCGATGGACAACCTGATTAAAACTGTTCAACCGCAGGTTGATGTTGAGATTATTCGTGGAAAAAACCCGGAAGCGGTGACAAAAAGCAGCCAGGTTTTAAGTTCGGCAACAGTTATCCTTCTCGATACTTTAGCAGTGGTTAAAGACAAATGGGTGTCTGCCGGTCAAACCATTATTCCCTGTGATTTGAATACCTTCTGGGATCCGCTCATATCCAAACGGGCTGATAAATACATAGTCGACAGTGCGGAAGAACACCGGCATTTTGCGGCAATGGGTTACTTTCCGGATGGGCTGCCGGAAATTACCTGTGAAACCGGCGAAGTGCTGGCCGGGTTCAGCAAGGGGAGAGAAAAGGCCGAAGAACTTATTGTTTGCAGCAACATCGGTATGGCTGTCTGTGATGTGGTTGTCGGCAAAGAAGTATTTAAACGCGCCCTGGAAAATAATATGGGTCGTATTCTCCCGCTTTGATAGCATCAGGAAATGGGATTGAAGAGTGTAATCTGCCAGCCCGGCAGCTTGCTTCGCAGGAAACGGTAAGCTGTTTCTTTTCCTGAACCATAAAATGGTCTATAATTAATATAAGCAGGCCGGTAAAGAACCCGGGAGAACATAAGATGGGAGGTTCGAATATCAATGTGTATGATCACTTTGTACAGGGGAAGCGTTGAAGAAGAGAATAAATTGGCGGAGAACATCTCCAGGTATTCATTTGATTTAACCAGGGGAAAGCTTACAGTATACCCTATGCTTAAAGAAGCGCAGGAGTATGATATCAATAAAGGTTTAAGCTGGGATGAAAGCAACGACTCGATGATTATTGAGTAATTATTGATGAGAAGGCAAATGATTTAAAATGCGCAGTTCAGGACAGGCCTGGCCTGCCTTTATTTTTTCTTCAACAGAGCCCAGGGAGCGAGTGTCTCGAAAAAGGTATCACCTCCGTGCAGATAAAGCGGCTCTTCCTTGTTGCTTTTATCGTGGTAGAGGTTGGTCTTGAAGCCGTGGTCGGAGGCAAGCAATAAAATTGATCCCGAAGGCAGGTATTCCAGAAGAGGAAGCAGTCTCTTCCGGCTCTGCATAAGCAGCTCTTCCACAAGGACCGGTAAGTTGTCGCGGGAAGAATGGATCTTTTCGTCGACAAAGTTATATTTTATTGCTTTCAGAGCGGTTTTTTGCTCCGTGCGTAGCGGTGAGTTGTCGACAGCCTGGAGAAAAGCCTGCGGATCGGAAATCAACTCTGCGACCAGGGTTTCGTCCATGTTCAGAATATGACCGAGCAGACCTTCTTCTTTCAGAGGCTGTAACTGGGCTTCGGTTACGCTCGGGCGCACTGCCCACAAGAGACCTTCGCGCAGAACCTGGAAACGGTGATCACCAAGCGCTTTTTCCAGCATGGTATCCCAGGTGTCAAGACGAGCTCCGTCCAGGATAACCAGGTAGACCCCGCGGTTGTCTCCTTCTTTAACTGCCCACGCGGGCAGGCGGTGGAAAAGGCCGGGTAGCGTCTGCCGGCGGGAGGATGATTCTCCTTCATAATAGCGGGCAAAGGCTTCAGACAGTGGTTCGAGCAGAGAAGCATAGTGGCGGCGCCATCTTTTTAAGGTGATCTCGGGAATTAACGCGCGGTCCGGGATTTCTTCAAGCCATCCCAGGGAGAGTTCAAAGGGGGCGAGCATGCGGTAGAGCCTTTCCCAGTTTTTGTCGCTTGCGGGCGGGCTTTGCGCAATCCGTTCGGTTTCGCGCAAAATCAGGTTGCATTCAGCCAGAGTATGCAGCACCTCTAAAGACGAGTGCTTGCTGGCCCGGTGCGAGCTGGTTAGTCCGACCCCTTCCTCAGGGTTGGTTTTCAAAACCTCGCGCAGCATGCCGGTCATAATGTTTAATTGCGGCGCGGATTCTTCTGCTGAGATTTGCACCACCAGCTTCTCTGCAATCTTTCTGCTTACCGCCGGGGAAAAAGGTTCGTCGACCATTAACTCCAGCAGAGTTTCAAACCGGTGAGGCTCTACAGTAGTTAAACGGTAGTAACTGTCGATCAGATGTTCAGCCGGGACCATCGAGTTTGCTTCTTCAGCGGAACGCTCCAGGAATCCTTCCTGCAGATCTTCTCTTTCTGTCAGCAGTAATTCTCCCAGTTCTGCCAGTTGATCCCGGTAATCGTTAAAGCCCCGCACTAGCATTTCCGGCTGTCCGGCTAGCAGGTGCTCAAATATGGCATAAGGATCTTCGGCGCCTGTTTCCGTGTTTCTTGTCGTCGGACAATAAAACTTAAGCCAGCCCCACAGCAGGGCCAGGGCAAAAAGTTTTTCTTCTTTTATCTGCCCGGCCAGGGTAATCAGGCGGGGGAATTTTTCTTCCAGGAAAGCCTGCGCTTGCTGTCCCTTTTCTAAGACTATATCTGCTTCGCTTTCGCGGCTTAAAATCGCCGAACTGTCCCGCCTGGTGACCCGGATATAATCGGGCGGTTTTTCTGCGCCGGCGGTAAGCCAGCGTTGGAAGAGTTCCCCCAGCTGGGCCGTGTTGAATACCCGCTCTGAGAGCATATCTTGCAGCTCTTCTACTGAGCGTTCAGCTATCATGGCATCTCCGGTGAGGGCACGGTTGATTTGGGCGATTGTGTTTTGATTGATCAGGGCACCGAGGCTTTTTATCAATTCATTCCTGTTTGTGCCGGTGTCGATCTTCAACAGTTCCTGCAACGGCGCTGCCTCGCGCCGCCTGCCGACCAGCTCAAGGTGCTCGGCATGGGCGGTTATTTTTTTACGCTGCTGCGGCGTCTGCAGAGTTTCCAGGTAGGCTTTGATTCCGCGCATAATTTGTTCTTCCAAATCGGCCTTATCCGGCAGGTCTACCTTTTTCCCCAGGGTAAAACCGCAGGAGCAGGCCGGGCGTTCGGCCAGGAGCAGTTCATCTGCAGCAAGGCACTCTATTTCCAGGGGTTGGGTCAGGCGCCGGTTTATGCTGACCAGGTCATTTTCTACCACAACGGCGTTGATCCGCCCCAACTGTTCCAACAGGTGGTAGGCCTCGGTTTCCAGGATCGTCCGGTAAGGTTTTATCCGGCCGGGTCCCACCGCGTCGTTGTGTTCGGAGAGATAAAGGGCTATATAGTCGTCCTGGAACTGCTTAAATTCTCGCTTCAGCCTTTCCCGGTATTTTTCTTCCCATAACAGGGCTTCTTCTTCCAATAACTCGATCAGCAGCTGGTAACGCCGGCGCAATTGATCGTAATTTTTTCCCTCGGGGATGACCATGGTTTCGTCTTTTAAATAATGGCCCAGGCGCAGTATTTCAGGCAGATCGCCGCTAAAAAAATGATCCAGGGCGCTCAGGCGGTTCCAGTCATCGACGATTAGTGGGGAGGACTGGCAGTTAGCCAGGAAGCGTTCAAGACCTTCCCGGGAAGCGTAGGATGTTTTAATTTCATCCAGGAATGCCTTAAAACGGTTTACGGTTTTACTGAGGTTGTCCCAGTTTACTGCACTAAAAAAAGGGTGGTGTTTTAACTGTTCGATACGTTTATTGATTTCCGCCGCTTTATTAGTCCACTCCACTTTAAAGGTGACAACTGCTTCCCAGGCTTGCTGCTGAGCGGCAAAAGTAAGCGGTCCGCTGCGCAGTTTAGCCGGCAGGAAGGGAAGCCCGGTTAA
>SLRT01000172.1 GCA_007130825.1 Syntrophomonadaceae bacterium
GGTAGCCCGTCCCGATGGCACATAACACACTTATGACACAAAAATAGCATTTTAGTCTTAAAAAATATATACTAAAATAGAATCTTAAGTAAGAAAGAATAGGAAATGATCAGAAGAAAGGATTGGCAGGATAATGCCTGACTGGATCCATTCACTTGTCTATATCACTATAGTAACAATCACTGCCTACCTGGGTTTTTATTACACTCGAGATCTTACCGGTCTAATAATCGGCCTGGCAGGGGGGCATTTTTTGGCTTCGGCTATCGTCAAAATGCTGCCGGGGTTCTGGGACAATTGAAAAACAGCAGTCCAGCCAGGATAATTAATGATACCTGAAGCATTTAACATATAAATACCGTAGATTTTATTTAATGCTATGATATAATCAATTAAAAAGAATCAACCAAAAAGGAGGCAACAATAATGTTGTCAGAAAAATTACTGGGCAAACTAAACGAGCAGATCACCCATGAATTTTATTCCGCCCACTACTACCTGGCCATGGCCGCTTATTTCACCAAAGAAGATCTCGACGGCTTTGCGAATTTCTTTCTTGTCCAGGCCGAAGAAGAACGTTTTCACGCTATGAAATTCTTTAACTTTATCAACGATCAGGGCCAGGAAGCGATCATTACCGGTTTCAAGGATCCGAAGCGCGACTTTAAATCGGCCGAAGAAATTTTTACCCTTGCCCTTGAGCACGAAAAACTGGTCAGCAGCCTGATTAACGACCTGATGGCTCTGGCCCAGGAAGAAAAACATTACCCGAGCATCAGCTTTTTGCAGTGGTTTATCGATGAACAGGTCGAAGAAGAAGCAAACATGAATAAACTGCTCAGCAAAGTTCAGCGGGTGGGTGAAAAAGGTCACGGCATTTTAATGCTGGACAGGGAGTTATCTGAAAGATCTTTTACTCCTGATGCAGAGTAATAAAAAGGAATATTGAAGCTGAGGTGGCCCTTTGGCATTTAGTGCTGAGGGGCCATGTTTTTAGCTTTTATATAATAGCATCTACAGTTTAAAAACCTTACCGGCACCGCTGCCCCTTTCTGAGCTTGAAGCCCCCTTTACCGGTTATTCCACCATCAGGAAAGCGTAACGGTTCATTTCCTGGTCATAGCTGTGCAAAACCTCAATGGGATAGCCAATACTGCGGACAGTAGAAAACACATCGACGGCCAGGGATTCCGGACCGGGGCGGGAATCTTCCTTGTTTATACAGGACACTCTGGCACCGGCACATTTGGCGCAAAGACGGCATTCATCCATAAAAAGCATAAAAGCTTTATGATAGCCGGACCAAAAGACTGCTCTTTCTATTTTTAACAGTTCTTTGCTAACCTCTCTGCTCCAGGGAACGCGATCTTCAGGGCAATCCACTTTCCTGGTAATATGAAAAACTACTGCCTCGCTGTATTCACTGAAAAAAGCGCGGCATTCTTCAACAGAGGGCACCTGCGGCGGGCAGGAACCTTTTTTCCCATAACTGCTGCAGCCAAAGGTGCACTTAAAACGCACCCAGTGGGCCACTTTTATTTGTGATGCTTTTATCCAGCGGTAATCTGTAAAGTTGTGAGCGGCAAAAATATTTTCAAGCTTGCTGTGATCAGAAATGGTATTTTCCTCCCTTACCGGGTCATGTTTACTATCTTTCGGAAAAACAATTAATATAAATATAAATTCGTCAATGCAAGACTAAATCCTGCCCCAGAGCGGTAGCTGGTTGTCTGCTTCACGGCAAAACCTTTGCCGGCAGGCTTGAGCAATGGCAAGGTTATAGCCTATAATTAAAGGGAAGCTAACCGCCCGAAACGTCGGAACATAATGTGGGAGCACCAGACAGGGATCCGGGACAGGCCTCCCAGCCCTGATCTCATTCCGGGCATCATCGACGAGGCGGCACTGGCCATTACATATCATAAACTGGATTTAGTTTTAGATGGTTTAGAAAAAGGAGTTTCGATCAAAAATATAGCAAAACAGGCAGAAACGGAACCGGAGGTAGTAGAAAGAATTAAAGATTATACCAAACTGTCCGCATGCTTCAGAAAACCGATCCCTTACCCACCCCTGCAGGAATAATGAATGGAGAAGCTACAACCGGCTCTTACTGGTTAAAGTCTTTATCAACAGCCTGACCCCGGCAGGATTTTTGGAATTCCTGCCGAAATAAAGCATCATAACTTGTTAATCGGGAAATAAACGGGAGAATAAACTGATGAGCACCCGACGGGAAGATGACCGTTACAGCTTCGAGGTTTTGATGAACAGCATCCGTGACGGAGTTGTAATTATCGACAGGGAGCTGCGGGTTATTGAAGCCAACCAGAACTTCATCAACATGCTCGGCTATTCCGAAAAAGAGCTGCATACCCTTCGAGCCTGGGACTGGCACTCGGAAATGACTAAACAGGATCTGCGCAGCCTGCTCGGCAAATTGTCCAGTATCAGCAAATGCTTTGAAACTACCTACAAATGCAAAGATGGCCGGGCATTCGAGGCGGAGGTAAGCGTTACCGGGGCCTTCTTTGCCGGCGAACAGACCTATATCTGCGTTTTCCGCGATATAACCGACCGCAAACAGGCCGAGATAGCCCTGCAGGAGAGCGAAAAAAAATACCGGACCCTGCTGGATAACCTACCGGTCGGGGTATACAGGGTCACCCCAGGTGAAAATGGAGAATTTTTAATGGTCAACAGGGCCTTTCTTGATATCTTCGGTTTTGAATCTGAACAGGAATTAAAAGACATGAACATGTGTGACCTCTACTATGATGCCGCAGAAAGAAAGAAAGCATCGGATCAGGTCATCGAAAATGACTGCTACACTTCGCTGGAACTTAAATTGAGGAGAAAAGACGGCACCATAATCTGGTGCCTGGATACCGCCCATTTGATCAAAGATGAAGCAGGAGCCCCTCTCTATTTCGACTGCATCCTCGAAGATATTACAGCCCGTAAAGAGGCTGAGAATAAATACCGTTCCCTGATGGAAGAGTATGAAAAAGTATTTAACGGAACCCAGGATGCCCTGTTCCTGGTCGAAGTTGTCGATCAGGACACTGTTAGGATTATGAGAACAAATAAAACTCACCAGGAGAAAACAGGGACCAGTCTGGAAAAGATTATGGGTAAAACTCCGCGAGAACTCCTCGGCCCGGAGACAGGAAGGCAGGTGGAAAACAACTACCGGCAATGCATAAAAAAAGGAAGCCCCTTCACTTACGAAGAAACCCTGGATCTTCCAGGCGGTAAATGCGTCTGGCAAACCACCCTGACCCCGGTTTTCCAGGACGGGCGCCCGGCTTATATTGTCGGTTCCAGTCAGGATATCACTGAAAAAAAGAAATACGAGGAAAAACTGCAGTACTTAAGTCTGCATGATTCATTGACCGGCCTTTA
>SLRT01000151.1 GCA_007130825.1 Syntrophomonadaceae bacterium
CCTCTTTTTTAAATTTAGAAGTGACAGGAAATTTTTTCCTGTTTTTATTTTTTTGCTTCGCTAATTATTCGCTACTTTGCCTGCGAATACCTGCAACCGGGCAAATAAAGTTCTTGCGACCGGTCTGTCCAACCGTTTACGCACATCTTTACGCACCAGGAAGAATAATACCAATCCGGTTTCCGCAGTTGTTGCAATAATTTCCGTCCAAACCGGGCAATCTAACCCGGTAGCCACTGCGTGTGATTAAAAGGTTGCCGCAATGCGGACAAATGGTATCGGCTGAGCCGGGCAAATCAATATTACCCAGGAAAACATAGCGCAAATGTTTTTGGGCTATTTCCTTTGCTTTTTCCATAACCTGCGGTGGAGTGGGAGGCAGATCAAGCTTATAATGCGGAAAATAGCGGGAGTAATGCAGCACCAGGTCCGGATTGAGATTGCCCAGCCACCGGGCAAACTCTTCCTGCTCGACAGAACTGTCGTTAACACCGGGGATCAAAAGGCAGGTAACCTCAACATGGCACTCATTTACAGCCGCTTCTACCGTCTCGACCACCGGTTGCCTTAAACCGCGGCAGTACTGCTGGTAAAAAGAATCATTAAAAGCTTTGACATCAATATTCACAGCATCGATAAAGGGAAGCAGTTCTTTAAGCGGCTGATTGTTGATAAAGCCGTTGGTAACCAGGACATTCTTATACCCGTGCTCATGAAGCAAACATGCCGTATCGTAAACAAATTCATACCAGATCACCGGCTCGTTGTAGGTATAGGCTACACCGGGGACATTATCCGGACCACCTTCGTTTTCCAGCATTTTTAGGACATCAGCGGGGCTGATCACCTCTGCGGCCTGTTCCGGCCGTCCGCGGGCCAAAGTCCAGTTCTGGCAAAATGAACATTGCAGGTTACAGCCAAAAGTGCCCACCGATAAAATCGAATGCCCGGGATAAAAGTGATAAAGAGGTTTTTTTTCGATCGGATCCCGGTTAGCAGCAGCCAGGCAGCCATAGTTGGTTGAGAAAAGCTCATTGTCTTTAACTTCCCGCACCCCGCAAATGCCAACCTTGCCTTCGCCGAGCAGACAACTATGGGGACAGAGCAAACAATTGATCTTGTCTTCTTTTTTTTGATAAAACCGCGCTTTTTGCAATTTATAACTCTCCTCCCCGTTCAGTTAGTTAAGCCTGCAATCATAAACAGCAGTGAGCAGTTTTTTCCCGGATCACTCTACTTTTCAGTAAACCGGGTGACTTTAAAACGATATAGCTCAACCCGTTCGCCAGGTGCAATGCCGGCTTTGCGGCGGGCGATGTCAATCTGCTGATCAACGCTGTCCACTCCCTCGAGATCTGGAAGCAACAACCCGCTGCGCGAACCGCTGCGTACCATGATCCCGTATTTTTTAGCGTCAAGTTCAGCTTTGCTGCTGACCTTTTCGAGAGGACTGAGAACATCAACCGAAAACCTTAGCTCAGGCAGTTCTTCTTTCGTCACCGGGGGAAAACGCGGGTCATGTACAGCAGCGCTGATTGCATTAGCGGCAATCTCTTCGGCCAGATTTTGCCGCACCGGTTCAAAAGTCCCGATGCAACCACGAAGCTGCCCTCCCTTTTTAAGTGAAACAAAGGCCCCGGCTCTTTTTTCATATTCCGGCGGCAGAAAATCGGGCAGTTTCGGCAGATGTCCCTCTTTGAGGTAATGATCTAAAACTTTCCGGGCCAAATCAGCCGGGTGCAAATCTTGATCTGAAGGAGTCATCTGCCAGGCCTCCCTTCTTTAGAAGCAGAATGAGAATTATCAGGCGGATAAAGAGCAGCAACCAGGTAACCGACACCAAAGGGGCCTTCATAGGATATGATCTCAGGTTTAAAATCCTCGCCATCAAGCATACCGAGGGCAATCACAAATGAACGCAAACCACACTCCCCTGCTTCTTCAACCAGGCACTGATCAATATTGAGAATATCTTCTACCCGGCCGTCGCGGATAAAATTTACCAGCAGCTGATCAAACTCTTTTCCCCGGGGATTAAAACCGGCCGGTGCACCCGGGGTAAGGCGGTGTGAAAGATCGCCACTGGCTAATACTGCGGTGGGCACTCCCCTTTTATCAACCGCTTTTCTGAGCGCCCGGCCGAACTGGTAAAGCTCACTGTATGGCTGAAACCCGAAAGTGATATGCAGGCCGGGAACTGATACACCGGCCTCCTGCAGGTAATAGAGAGGGACCATGGCACCGTGGTCGAGTGTTTTTCCACCCGGAAAACGATAACCATTATTGCCAAGCATCACCGGCTTAACCGGGCCGGCTGAGGTTTCTTCCACCAGCAGATCAATAAGCTGCCGGTCATTTTGCATATCAACCTTGATCCCTGAAAACCCAAACTGCCCGAAATCTCCGGATAATTCCTCCTGGGTCAGAACAGCCGGCCCTTCCTGCATAACCTTACCATGGGGAGAAATCACGATCAGCAATTCCGGCTGTACATCCTTAATGCGACCACTTAAAATTTTCATGCCGTCAACGGTTTGCTTAACCTTACTAAGCTCACCGCGGCCGATTTCAGGAATTATAATCGGGGGATGGGGAGCGATACCAATCATTGCAAGCATAAGCACACACCTTCCTTTATTCCGTAGATCCAAACAGATTAAAAAAACGTCCGCTCAAACACCGGCCCGGTTTACTACTCCTTAATAGCAGTATACCAAATAGTGAAGCAGCGAACAATTGTTAACCCGGTGTAAAGTGTGCAAGGTTTCATTGAAGAGCAGTGTATAAACATCTGGCATGAATTAAAAACCTCCGCTTTAATAAAAAAAGTGGGAGATAGATAACTCCCACAAATAATCAATCATACTAAGCTGGCTCTTTTTAAAACTGATATGCGCTTAATCATTTTTTTTACTAATATAACCGCCTGGTTTCCTTAATATGAAGACTACCCCTAATAACAAGCATAACGATGCTATGGCAATTAAGACTGCTTGATCAAAACCACCGGTTAGCGGCAGCGCTACGGGTTCATCGTCTTCTTCAGGTTCATCAACAGGTTCTTCAATTTTAGGGTCATCGACTGCAGGACCTACAACGGGTAGAGGTGCATACCTTTCGAGATCTGGTTTTACTTCAAAAGGCTCTTCCGGAGCAGTAATTACCGGTTCATCGGGTACTGGTATTTTTGTGTTGGAAATTTCTATTTCCGATAGTGACCCATCTAACTCACCTTCTTCAGTTAAGCTGCCTTTTTCGATTATCACTACAAAGTCAGTGTTCTGCGGAATCCGGTAACCGGCAGGCGGTTCTACTTCAACAAAGCGATATGTTCCAGGCCGCAGGTCATCGACTATAATCAGTCCGTCC
>SLRT01000171.1 GCA_007130825.1 Syntrophomonadaceae bacterium
AAGCATGACCTTTATATTTCGGTGAACGCCGAAGACGCTTCGCGCAGCGATATGGATTTTCTTATTAAATTCGCCAGGCAGGCCCGGGAAGCCGGGGCGGACCGGCTTCGTTTTTGCGATACTGTCGGAGTTTTGGAACCTTTTAAGACTTATGATATTGTTCGGGAACTGATCGATAAAACCGGCATGGAGATCGAAATGCACACCCATGACGATTTTGGTATGGCTACGGCCAATGCCCTGGCCGGAATAAAAGCCGGTGCCCGCTTTGTCGGGGTAACCGTTAACGGGCTGGGAGAAAGAGCCGGTAATGCCGCTCTCGAAGAAGTGGCCATGGCGTTAAAACATTTATTTGCGGTAAATATCAACGTTAATACTAAAGACTTTCGTACCCTTTGTGAATATGTGGCCCGCGCTTCCGGGCGGCAGGTTTATCCGGGCAAGCCTATAGTCGGGGCCAATACATTTGCTCACGAGTCCGGTATTCATGCCGATGGTGTCCTCAAGCACCCCTCAACTTATGAAGTATTCAGCCCTGAAGATGTGGGCCTGGAAAGACAAATCGTTATCGGTAAATATTCCGGTTCAAAAGCAATTAAAATGAAATTTGTGGAGTATGGCATAGATCTTTCCGACGAGGAGGCTGCTGACCTGCGGGAGGCTGTAAGAAATATGACTGTGGATTTAAAACGATCCCTGTTTGACAAAGAGTTGATGTTTATTTATGAAGATTACCTTTATGAAAAGAAAAAGGTGCCGGCGGCAGAAGATAAATGATCGGGGAATAAATCGTTGCTTAAAACGAGTGTTCCCCGGCAAACGTGATAAAAAAGTTATAATCAGCTCTTTACACACAATATATTGTGGTCTATAATAAAGAAAATGCAATATATTGATCGGAGAGCATAAACATGAAATGTCCCTACTGCGGCGAGATCGATACCAGGGTGCTCGATTCCCGGGCCGCCCAGGATTCTTCTGCAATCAGGCGCCGGCGCCAGTGCGCAGTATGCGCCAACCGTTTTACAACCATGGAAAAAATTGAAGAAGAGCCGCTCGTCGTAATTAAACGCGATGGGCGCAGGGAGCTTTTCGATCCCGGCAAAATCATTAAAGGGTTGATCCTGGCCGGGCAAAAGCGTAATATACCGCTTTCCCTCTGGGAGGAAGTAGTTGAAAACCTCGAACAGGAACTGCGCAGCAGCTATATCAAGGAGGTGTCCGCCGATCAGATTGGCGCCACTCTCCTGAAGCGTCTGCGCAGTATTGATGAAGTCGCTTACGTTCGCTTTGCCTCTGTCTTTCACCAGTTTCCCGATGTGGAAGCTTTTAAAGACGAACTGGAAGACATGCTTTTCGAAAAAGAGCAGCTAAAAAAGCAGGGGAGGTTATAATGTTGAACGACGGCACTGCTCCGGTTGAAACTGAAAACACTTCGTCAACAGAAAAAACTTTTAAAGAAATTCGCAAGCGCGACGGCCGGGTGGTTTACTTTGATCCGGAAAAAATCACCGATGCTATCTTCAAAGCGGCAAAGGCGGTCGGTGGACACGATCGTAGTATTGCTGAGAACCTGACCAGGCAGGTGGTTAAAAATCTGCAGCAGAAGGTCCATAACGCGGTCACCCCTTCTGTGGAAGAAGTTCAGGACGAAGTAGAAGTGGCCCTGATCGAAAACGGTCATGCCCGGACGGCCAAGGCCTACATCCTTTATCGTGATCGCCGGACCCGGATTAGGGACGGAAAATCAGAGCTCATGGACGTGGTTAAAGAAATCCTGGTTGAAACCAGCCGGGAAAATGCCAACGTCAATAATTCGCCTTCAGCTAAAATGCTGCAAATTGCCATGGCCGCAAGTAAAAAATATTATTTAAGTAATTTACTGCCGGAAGAATATGCCCGCGCACACGTTCAGGGCGCTTTTCACATTCATGATCTCGACTATTACAGTAAAACATTGAACTGTTTGCAGATCGATCTTTCCCGTCTGCTGCAGGAAGGATTTAACACCGGCTATGGCTATATCCGCCCGCCGAAGCGAATTGCTTCCGCGGCTGCGCAGGCGGCGATCATTCTGCAAAGTAACCAGAACGACATGTTTGGCGGCCAGAGTTTCCCCCACTTTGACCGTAGTATAGGCGAGGTGATCCGGGGCCTGAAAAATCAGCCTGATTATGAAGAAATTTACCAGGCCATGGAGGGCCTCATTTATAACCTGAATACGATGCACAGCCGGGCCGGGGCACAGGTGCCTTTCAGTTCTATCAACCTAGGCACAGATACTACCGAACAGGGGCGCATGGTTTCACAGGCAATCCTGGCGGCTTTTAAACGCGGCCTGGGCCACGGGGAAAGTCCGATTTTCCCCAACCTGGTTTTCAGGATTAAAGCGGGAACAAATTTTAACCCCGAAGATCCGAATTATGATCTTTACCGCCTGGCCCTGGAAGTATCGGCGCGCCGGATGAATCCCACCTTTAGTTTCATGGACAGTTCATTTAACCGAACTTACGGAGAGGAAGTCTCCTATATGGGCTGCCGAACCCGGGTTATTGCCAACCGTCACGGCGCCGAGGTTTCTGCCGGAAGGGGCAATATAGCGCCGGTTACCCTCAACCTCCCGCGTCTGGCGCTGGAATGCCGCGGCCAGGAAGATTTATTTTTCGTTCAGCTTGATCGGATGCTGCGGCTGGGGGCCCGCCAGCTGCTGCACCGTTTTGAAGTGCTCTCCCGTTTAAAGGCCCGTGATCTGCCATTCCTGATGGGCCAGAAGCTTTATCTCGATTCCGACAAGCTGGGTTCCGATGATTCTATCCGGGATATAATAAAACATGGAACCCTGGCTATCGGTTTTATCGGGCTTGCCGAGACGGTTTACCTCTTGGCGGGCAAACATCACGGTGAAGACGATGAAGCGCTCAACCTGGCCCTGAAAATTGTCGAGCATATCCGGCGGCGCACGGACAGCTATGCCGAAGAATATGATTTAAACTTTACCCTGGTTGCTACTCCGGCGGAAGGTTTGGCAGGAAGATTTGTGGCTATGGATCGGGAACTTTACGGGACAATTCCGGGTGTAACCGATAAAGAATACTACAGCAACTCATTCCACATTCCGGTTTACTATGCCATGTCCATGTTTGAAAAAATAAAGGCCGAAGGTCGTTTTCACAATTACTGCAATGCCGGGCATATTACCTATACGGAATTGGAAGCGCCTCCGGGGCATAATACTGAAGCTGTAGACCGCATCATCCGCCAGATGGCGGCATCAGATGTCGGCTACGGAGGTATTAACTACCCGCTCGACGAATGCCGGATCTGTTCCCACAGCGGAGTATTTAGCGGGTCCTGCCCCCGGTGCGGCAGTCATGAAATCAGGCATATACGCCGCATTACCGGTTACCTGTCCACCGATGAGCGGTTCAATGAGGCCAAGTTAAAAGAATTAAGGGACAGGCGGGCCCATTTTCCGCCCGGAGGTTAGGAGGTGAAACGGTTATTTTAAGGATAGCCGGTTTGCATACAGAAAGCATTGTGGACGGTCCCGGAATTCGTCTTTCCATTTATGTCCAGGGCTGCCCGCACCACTGCCCGGGGTGCCATAACCCGGAAACGCATGACCCGGCGGGAGGTTACAAAGCCGGACTGGGTGAAGTTACCGCCCTGCTCGATCGGCACAGCGACGGTTTAAACGGGGTGACGATTTCCGGTGGTGAACCTTTTGAGCAGGCTGCTCCACTTGCTGTCCTGGCTGCTGAAATATTAAAGCGAGGGCTGGATTTGGTTTTATACAGCGGCTATACTTTTGAAGAACTGTTTTCTAAAAGTAAAAGTAACCGGGATATCCGCTTCCTTCTGGAAGCAGGCCGGCTGTTGGTTGACGGTCCTTTTATTCTAGACGAGCAGGACCTGGACCTTGCTTACCGCGGATCGCGCAACCAGAGATTGATCGATTTACCCGTTTCACTGCGCAGCTGCGAAGCGGTGGAATGGGAATTGGCCGGCAGTTTTGACAGCGGCAGCCAGGCGCAGGGCTTTTCTTTGGCTCCATGAAGATGGGGCCGTTTGACCGGCGCTGGATTATTACCGGAGGCACAAGGTGCAGCGGACCGAAAAAGGTTTCAAACTATATAAAGAAGGTGAATTGGTTTACCTGCAAGCTTCTGTATTAGCTGCAAGCGGGTTTGTCGATCACGCCTTTTCCACCCGCCGGGGAGGCTGCAGCAGCGGTGCTTTTGCTTCCCTGAACACCGGTTTTCATGTCGGTGATAGCCGGGAAAATGTCCGGCAGAACAGGCGAATATTTTTCGAAAAGTTTAACTATGATTACCGCTTTATTGTTTCCTCTAACCAGGTTCACGGCACTAACCTGAAGGTTTTCGATCAAAGTAATTGCGGGGAAGGAGCCCTGCCGCTTACTGCCCGCGCTGAATGCGACGCCCTGGTCACTGCTGAACCGGGACTGCCGCTGGCGGCATACTCTGCCGATTGCCAGTTGATCTATTTTGCGTCATGGCAAAAAAAACCCGTTGTAGCGCTTGCTCATGCCGGCTGGCGGGGAACGCTGAGCGGTATTGGCGGTAAAGTGGTCTGCTACTTGAAAGAACATTTTTCGGCGCATCCGGAGAGTATTTTTGTGGCCCTTGGTCCGGCTGTCTGCAGGAATTGCTATAAAATCGATCACCAGGCAGCTGCGCAATTTCAGTCCGCGGGGTGGGATAACTCCGCTTATATGGATCCGGCCGGAAAAGGAGAATGGAATCTCGACCTCTCAACGATCAATGCCGAACAACTTCTCCAGGCCGGGGTCAGGGAAAAAAATATGGCACGCAATTACTGGTGCACCTCCTGTTATCCGGAATTATTTTATTCATACCGCCGGGAAAAAGGGATAACCGGGAGGATGATCGGCTTCATATCAATCAGTACTACTTAGCATGATGTCAGGAGGCAGTTCCGCTTGAAAAAAAAGCGCACCAGGCAGGGCAGACAACAACTTGCGGTTTTACCCGGACAGGGGCGGCGGTTTAGTTTCAGCCGTTTAAAACAGGCCTTCGTCTACTATGTTCTACTGCTGTTAGCCCTGGTAATTATCGTGCAGCTTGGTTATCACTGGCTGGGTGAACAATTCCTGGCCTGGCGGCTGCAGGTGGTGACGGCCGATCTGGATGTTTTTGAGCAAAAAAAACAAGTCGGCGGCCTGGTTACCCGCCATGAAGAGGTTATCAATGCCCCCGCTTTTGGGGTTATTTTGGAACTGGCAGAGCCCGGAAAACGGGTTTCTGTGGGTGACGACCTGGTCACCATGGGTGTTTTTTCCCGTTCAGCGGCGCAAAACCGGCAGGAATCAGGTCAGGAGCAGGTAGAGGAAAATGAACCCGAATCGCATGATTTCGAAGAAGTTATTACCGTTACAGGCGACCAGGCCGGCTTATTATCGTATTACCTTGACGGTTGGGAGAAACAAAGCGGTCCTTTTTACCTTTCAGAGGAAGATTATCTCGAAAACCGGCGGGAAGGTTCCATGACCAGGGAAAAAGAACAGGTTGAAGCGAGGCAGCCGATACTGAAAATCGTTGATAACTGGCGCTGGTATTTCAACATAATTTTGCCCCTGCATCCGGGGCGCGAGGTAGCCGGGGAGCATACTGTCGAGCTTGAATTCAGTTTTGCGCCGGGTGAACCGGTTAAGGCCGAGCTGTATGAATCTCAGATTAACGAAGACGAACGGGAAGTGCGCCTGAGCTATCTTATTCAAAAGCAGGCTGATGGTTTTGAAGAGGTTCGCTGGACAGAAGCTACTTTACTTTATTCCAGGCAGCGGGGTATAATTGTGCCGTCGGATGCAGTATTTAAAAAAGATCACCGGACTGGAGTTTACCTGAACAAGGGCGGAAGAGTTGTTTTTCAGCCGGTTACAGTAGTTGAGCAGCAGGGAGATAAAACGATGGTCGACGGCCTGGAACCGCAAAGCCTGGTCATTACGCGCCATGAGATGGTCGAAGAAGGCCGGCGGTTAAACTAAGTATTGATAAAACCGCCCAGCTGAGCTTCCGCCCTTCGATTAAAAGAAATTTTGCTGCGCCCCGCGTTTAAGGGTAACTGATCTGGTGCCGGTTGGCTTTAAACCCGGCCATGGAGAGGAAAGATCTCATTTGCTTGCTGAAAATTACAAGAAGGTACTTTCGGCTATTGATAACGCGGCCCGGAATGCAGGCCGCCACCCCGAAGAGGTCAGGCTGATCGCTGTAACTAAAAGCGCCGGCATTGAAGATATAAGACGGGCGGTGGCCCTGGGCATTAAGGATTTTGGCGCAAACAGGGTCCAGGAAGAGGCGGATAAAGTTAACAGCGTACCTGAAGCCCGGTGGCATTTTATCGGTCATTTGCAGAGAAACAAGGTAAAATATGTCCTGCCTGTTTATTTATTGGTGCAAACACTTGACCGTCTTTCCCTGGCCGGTGAGCTGCAGCGTTGTGCGGAAAAATTTGATCAAGAGGTAAAGGTGCTTGTCCAGGTCAACACTTCCGGGGAAAAAAGCAAGTTTGGACTGGCGCCGGGAGAGTTAAACGGCTTTTTAAAAGAAATCAACGGTTTTGATCGCTTAAACGTGCTGGGGTTAATGACCATGGCTCCCTTTGTCGATGACGCCGAAGAAGTTCGCCCTTATTTCAGGAGACTGCGCCAGCTGCGCGATGAAAATGCCCGACCGGGCCTGGAACTGCCCGAGCTTTCCATGGGCATGACCAATGATTTTGTCGTCGCGATTGAAGAAGGGGCGACCATGGTTCGTATCGGCGGTGCCTTGTTTGGCAGAAAATATTAGCAGGCATTGGAAAGTTTTCGGTTTTTAGTCAAAACAAAAAATACTATTATCGGCGCTGGAAAGCACCGGAAGCGGTTAATTTCTCCCTATCTGTTAAGCAAATTAACCGTAGTAGAGAAAGCAGGTGATTGTTATGACTCTGGTAGCAGAAGGTTTGCTGTTTTTTATTAATATTTACACATTTATTCTCTTTGGCCGAATAATTATGTCCTGGTTTATGATGAGTGCGGGTGGAAGCGAAACGATGTCTTTAATTTACAGTATTCTTTATGGCCTGACCGAGCCTTTGCTGGCGCCGCTGCGCAGTATCATTCCAACATTGAAAATGGGTATGGGCGCCCTGGATCTTTCACCGATTATTCTTTTAATTCTGCTGAGGATTGCGCGGCAGATAGTATACCAGTACATCTATTTTTAAAGGCGGGAGGCTGATAAATGACGTGGGGATTTTCCCTCTCTGAGGAAGAAAAAAAGTGGCAGCAGCATTTAGAACGCAAGCTGGAAGACATAAAAAGCAGTGGAACGTACAGCACCGCGTTTTTAGACCCGCGGCAGCTGGAGCTGGCGGAAGCGGTTATCAGGAATAAGAGCGGTCTTTCTTACACGGTATACGGGGGTTATTCCGAGGCGGAAAGAAATGCTTTGCATATTTTCCCCGCTCAGCATCAAGGGGCGCTTCCGCCGGTTACGGCAGTGCTGGTCGAATGGAAAGGCGGCCGGGATGAGACCTCACACCGTGATCTGTTGGGCTCGGTATTGGCATTGGGTTTACGCCGCGATCAGATTGGCGATATTATTATGCTGCAAGAAGGTGCAGCGGCTGTAATGGTTATGCAATCGAAAGCTGATTTTATTTGCTCCAACCTGGATCAAGTCGGCCCACTGCCGGTAAAGTGCTCTATCGTTGAACCTGCACAGCTGCCTCTGGTTAAGGCTAACGGTAAAGAAATTAAGGGCACTGTGGCCAGTTTGCGCGTTGATTCCCTGCTTTCGCTTGGCTTCGGCATATCCAGGTCAAGGGTAGTGCGCATGATCAAGGCCGGATTGGTCATAGTAAACTGGCATCCGGTCAATTCACCGTCCCTGCAGCTTAAAGAAGGTGATCAAATATCGCTGAGAGGGCGGGGACGTTTGCTGCTCGATGCGGTGGAAGGAGAATCCCGTAAAGGTAGAATACGCTTAAAATTGAAAAAATATAGTTAAAGAGCAGGAAAAGGGGTTACTTTGTCGAATTTTGTCTTGCAGCAAAAATCTGCAGCTAAAAAGTGCATTAAGATATTTTCATATTGCAGGCCGAGAAGTTGCTATATTGTCAAGACTATATTTATAATTATTTTATGTTGAAGGAGGTTTAACAATGGGTATCACACCGATGGACATACAAAACAAAGAATTTGAACGTTCTTTTCGCGGCTATGACATTGAAGATGTTGACGATTTTTTGGATCGGGTAGCCAAGGAACTCGAGGAACTGCTCCGTGAGAATACTGAAATGAAAGATCAGGTCAGCCATTTACAGGAAAAAAACAAGAACTATCAAAAACTGGAAGGAACTATGCACAATGCTATTGTCGTGGCCCAGGAGACAGCGGAAGAAGTTAAACAAAACGCCAAACGGGAAGCTGATTTAATCCGGAGGGAAGCGGAAAAAGATGCGCAGCGTATAGTTGAAGATGCCCGCTACCGATCCGGTAAAATTTTAGCTGAACAAGAAGAGCTCTTTAAACAAGCCCGGGTTTTTAGAATGCGGTTCCGCTCTTTTATCGAGGCCCAGCTGTCATCCCTGGAAAGCGAAGATTGGCTGCAGGAGGCACAATACGAACAAGAAGCCGGCGGATTAAAAAAGGGCTATGAACCACGCGGACAGTACGAATCGCAAACAGAATCTCAGCCCGGCCCGGAATTCAGGCAGTCCCTGGATTACAGTTCCATGGAGGATTATGATTCAAAACCTGATTTTGAACCGAAACCGGACAATGATCTAAATTTTGATTTTGAACCTGAACCTGAACCTGAGCCTAAGCCCGATCCGGATTATGGATCAAAAACTGGTTATAGACCGAAACGAAATGATGATGATGATTTTGATGCGGATCCTGATTTTTAGGGTTGTAAAGTCCACCGCATGTTGATTTTATTATTTTAACATGCTACAATCTTGAGCATAAGCTGTGAACGGGACAGAAAAGCGGATTTTTTGCTTAACCAGAGAGCCGGTGCAAGGTGAGAGTCCGGCTAAGCAGATCTGCTTTGAATCACCCGGGAGCTTCCGCCCCAAATTTCCAAATGGAAAGAGTAGACGCGGACGGCAGTCGTCGTTACCGGCTAAATATAAGGGGCCCGTATAATAATGCGCGGCCAGTAGGGTGGTACCGCGGGAGAAATCTCGTCCCTGATCAGGGGCGATTTTTTATTTCTATCTACTATGAGACCGTTCTATTATGATACCTAATGAGGTAAACGGAGGAGAAAAAAGACATGGATTACCGGGACACTTTAAATCTACCTAAAACCGAATTTCCGATGCGGGCCAAACTGCCGCAGCGCGAGCCTGAAATGCTTGAATTCTGGGAAAAAATCGATATCAATAACCTGTCACAGGAAAACCGCAGGGGAGCCCCTCTTTATATACTGCATGATGGGCCGCCTTACGCAAACGGTGATATTCATATGGGCACTGCCTTAAACAAGGTTCTCAAAGATATTATAAATAAATATAAAACCATGCACGGATACAACTGTCCGTACGTGCCTGGATGGGACACGCACGGTTTGCCGATTGAGCATCAGATTATCAAAACAAAAAATATTAAGCGCAAAGAAGTATCCGACCTCGAATTTCGGAGGATGTGCCGCGATTACGCCCTGGAGTATGTAGATGTGCAGAGAAACCAGTTTAAAAGACTTGGCGTCCGCGGTGACTGGGAAAATCCTTACCTGACCCTAGAACCGGCCTTTGAAGGCCGGCAGGTTAAAGTCTTCGGAACGATGGCTGAAAGGGGCTTTATTTACAAGGGTATGCGCCCAGTTTACTGGTGCGCAAGTTGTGAAACGGCTCTTGCCGAAGCAGAAATTGAGTATGGCAATAAGGTATCCGATTCAATTTATGTCAAGTTTCCTTTTATCGACGATCGCGGCCTTTTCGGCGGAGTAAAAGATCGTTACTGCCTGATTTGGACTACAACCGCCTGGACTATTCCGGCTAACCTGGCTATAGTGGTCCATCCAGAGCTCGATTATGTTTTGGCCGATGCCGGTTCCGAGCAGTATTTACTGGCCGAAGGGCTGCTTGAAGAAGTGTCCGGGCTGGCGGGGTCAGAAAAGCCCTGGCCGGTATTAAAACGCCTTAAAGGCAGTGAACTGGTGGGTATGCGCTGCCGTCACCCGCTTTACGAGCGTGAATCGATCCTGCTGCAGGGTGAACATGTGACATTGGAACAGGGCACCGGGTGTGTGCACACTGCTCCCGGGCACGGTTATGAAGACTTTGTTATCGGCAAAGCTAACGATCTGCCCATTTTAAGCCCCCTGGATGACCGCGGCTATTTTACTGAAGAGGCCGGTCAGTATGCCGGATTGGGTTATGAGGAAGGGGGAAAAGCTGTAATCGAAGACCTGGATCAAGAAGGGGCCCTGATTAAAACCATCCCTGTGGAGCACCAGTATCCGAACTGCTGGCGCTGCAAGCTTCCGGTAATCTACCGGGCAACCGAGCAGTGGTTTGCTTCAATAGAAGGTTTCCGTAAAGAGGCCCTGGCAGCGATTAATAATGTGCAGTGGACTCCTGCCTGGGGTGAAGAACGGATTTACAACATGATTGCCGAAAGGCAGGACTGGTGTATTTCCCGCCAGAGAATCTGGGGTGTGCCCATTCCGATCTTTTACTGTGCCTCCTGCGCTGTTCCTCTGATCAATAACCGGACAATCGAAGCGGTGAGCGCCCTTTTTAGCCGGGAAGGTTCCGATGCCTGGTTTGCCCGGGAAGCGGCGGAGATCCTGCCTGAAGACACAGTCTGCCCCGGGTGCGGACATGATCAATTTAGAAAAGAAACAGATACTATGGATGTCTGGTTCGATTCCGGCTCCAGTCATGATGCGGTTCTGGAAACCCGGCCGGAACTGAGCTGGCCTTCCGACCTTTACCTTGAAGGCAGTGATCAATACCGTGGCTGGTTCCACTCATCACTGCTTACAGCGGTGGCTACCCGGGGCGAACCGCCGTACAGGGCGGTTTTGAGCCATGGTTGGGTCGTTGACGGGGAAGGGAAAAAAATGTCCAAATCTCTGGGTAACGTGATCGCTCCGGAACAGGTCATTAAGCAGTACGGGGCGGATATCCTGCGGCTTTGGGCTTCCTCGGCAGATTTTACCCATGATGTTCATTTGTCAGAAGATATTCTTAAACAGTTAATCGAAGTTTACCGCAAGATTCGCAACACGACCCGTTTCCTGCTGGCCGGATGTTTCGATTTTGATCCGGAGAAGCAGTCCGTCGATTATCATGCGATGGAAGAACTTGACCGCTGGGCCCTTTATCGCCTCAATGCGCTGGTTGAACGGAGCACCAGGGCTTATGAAAATTACGAATATCACCAGTTTTTTCATGCCCTGCACAATTTCTGTGTGGTCGATATGAGCAACTTCTATCTTGATATCATTAAAGACCGGCTTTACTGTTCAGCGCCTGATGATCCGGGAAGGCGTTCAGCTCAGACTGTTTTAATGACTATCCTTGATTACCTGGTGGTGATGATGTCCCCGATTTTAACTTTTACTTCCGAAGAGCTCTGGCAGCATTTGCCTGCCCGGCAAAAGCAAAGTGTTCAGCTGGCCGATTGGCCCGCACCGAATCCGGCCTGGGATGACCAGGAACTGGGCCGCCGCTGGCAAGCTCTCCTGGAAGTCCGTGAAGAGGTAACCTGGGCCCTGGAGCAAGCCCGCAAAGACAAAGTCATTGGTGGTTCCCTGGAGGGTGCCGTTACTGTATGGGCTGATGGAAAGACCTATGAAAATCTGCAACAATACGCCGAACAACTGGCGCAGCTTTTTATTGTCTCTGAAGCCCGCCTGCTGCCGGGGAGAGAACAGGCGCATGCGCAGGCCGTCAAAGGCCAGCGCTTTCCGGTCAGTATCCTTGTTGAGAAAACCGGGGGCAGTAAATGCCCGCGCTGCTGGATCTTTACCGGTTCTGATCAAGAACTCTGCCACCGCTGCAGCGAAGTAGTAGAAAGACTGAAAAATAATGCCGGTTAAAATATGATCGGAATAAAAGTACCGGAGTGAAGTATTTGCGTAAGTTAATAATAATTGTAAGCGTTATCATCGTTGTTGATCAGTTGACTAAACAAGCGGTTGCGTCGATGGTGGAACTGGGACAATCTGTTACCGTAATTGATAATTTTTTATATATCACTTATGTGCGCAATCCCGGCGCCGCCTTTGGTATGTTTCCGTACCAAACCGCGTTTTTTATTACCATTACTCTAATTGTGGCAGCCCTGATTCTTTACTATTACCGCACTCTTTCAGATAACCACATGTGGCTGCGTTTAGGGCTTGCCCTGCAGCTTGGCGGAGCCCTGGGCAATTTGATCGACCGGATCATCGCAGCATATGTAATTGACTTTATAAATTTTACCATCTGGCCCCCTGTTTTTAACCTGGCCGATTCAGCGATCGTAATCGGAATTGGCATTTTCCTGATTTCTTTTTGGCGGAATATAGACTTAAAAGAAGAACGGAGCTGATTTCTTGTATCCTGAACTGTTCACCGTCGGAAACCTGACCATTCATTCTTACGGGCTGATGATTGCCCTGGCCGTGCTGATCTCAGCGGCAGCGATCTACCGGGAAGCCCCCAGAGAAAATTTAAATTCTGATCATGTCCTTGAAGCGGTAATTGCCGCTGCATTTTTTGGCCTGCTTGGAGCGCGGCTGCTTTATGTTATGCTCAACTGGTCTTATTTCCGGGTCAATCCGGTGGAGATTTTATTTGCCCAATTTGCGGGGCTGTCATTTTATGGCGGCCTTTTCCTTGGAGCATTTGTGCTTTACCTCTGGAGCAGTTGGCGCAAAATTAATTTTTTGAAAATGGCCGATCTTATGGCTCCGTACCTTGCGCTTGGCTATGCCTTCGGCAGGATCGGCTGTTTTTTAAACGGCTGTTGTTACGGACGGGAAAGCGATCTGCCCTGGGCCATGCCGGCAAGCATGGTCGATAACGCCTTACGACACCCGGTGCAGCTGTACGCCGCCCTGGGAGCGGTGCTGATCTTTATCATACTCAAGCTGGTGCGACCGAGAAGACCTTTCGTCGGTTTTATCCTGCTTGCATTATTTGCTCTCTATGGGTTGCTTCGCTTTACCACTGAATATTTCCGCTACGAGGAAGCAGTTTGGTTCGGACTGACCACAGCGCAAACCTTCAGCCTCGCTCTGGCCCTGGTTTCTTTTATCGGCATCCTTATATTTAGCAGTGATGCCGGGGGACGGCTTATTGGTTCTTTTCGTTCAAAAGGAAGAAAAAAAAAGGGGTTAAGAAATGAAGCATGAGAACAGACCTCCCGGTTTACGTGCTTCACTCTACGAAAAAATAACCGCCGCCGCTGCAGATGAAGACCGGCGCCTGGATCAGTTTTTAGCGGAGCGGTTAGCCGCTCTTTCCCGCAGCCGGATTCAAAAATTAGTTGAAGCCGGCCTGGTGCAGATCAACCGGCTTCCCTGCACAGACAAAAACTACCGCCTGGGAGCCGGCGACCTGGTCGAAGTAACCATTCCTCCGCCGGAAAAAGCTTCAGTTGAACCGGAAAAAATCAACCTTGACATAATCTACGAAGATAAAGATCTCCTGGTAGTTAATAAGCCGCGCGGAATGGTCGTTCACCCGGCTCCGGGCCACTTTACGGGAACCCTGGTTAATGCCCTGCTCAACCACTGTGGTGATCTTTCGGGAATCGGGGGGGTAATGCGCCCCGGTATAGTCCACCGTCTTGATAAAGATACATCCGGACTGCTGGTTGTGGCCAAGAACGATTTTGCCCACCAGATCCTGTCAGGACAGCTAAAAACCAGGGAGCTGAACCGGGAGTACCTGGCCCTGGTCAGCGGGCGGGTCAAACCATTAATCGGTCGTATTGAAGCTCCGGTTGCCCGCCATCCCCGCCATCGAAAAAAAATGGCAGTTATGGCCGGGGGAAGAAAAGCGGTAACCCGTTACCGGGTTCTAAAATATCATGGCCGTTACAGCCTGCTGCAGCTAAACCTGGAAACAGGGCGCACCCACCAGATTCGTGTCCACCTGGCCTACCTGGGTTACCCGGTCGTCGGGGATTTAACTTACGCAAAAGGCACCTGGAGTGATCTCCCCGCCGGATTAACAGAACCGCACGCCCTCCATGCCCGCCGGATCAAGTTTATCCACCCGCGCACCGGAGAAGCGTTGGAATTTTATGCTCCCCTGCCTGCTGAATTTAAAAAAGGATTGGTTTGGTTGAAGTCAATGAAAGACTGATAATCCCTTCATCCGTGAATTGGCATCATGATCTGCTGTCCGGAAAATTTCTGAGATTTTTAATACATAACACTTGATTTGCCAAAAGTTTATTTCGTTTAGCGCTACTGCAGTTTAAAACGCCTGCGCAGTTTTTCATCCTGCGGGTTGGCGGTGGTTGTGTGGAAGTTTTCGTAGAAAACAAGGCCCGGTTTGCCGCCCGGCCTGCGTCGCACATGGCGGATTTCAGTATAATCGACTGCTACGGCGCTGTTTTCTCTGCCCTTGCTGAAATAAGCGGCTAAAAAGGCGGCTTCTTCAATATCTTCTGCCGGTGGGGGATAAGGCGCTTCTTTGAGGACTGTGTGGCCGCCGGGCAGTTCGCGCGCATGGAACCAGGTATCGCGGCGGGTGGCGGTTTTGAAGGTGATATAGTCGTTCTGGCGGTTGTTGCGTCCAACTAAAATTGTGTGATCGGCTGAGGTTGTAAATTTAAGCGGCTGTGGAGCTGAATCAATTTTTGGCCCCCGTTTAGCTTTTTCGCGCAGGTAACCGGTTTCAACCATTTCCTGGCGAATTTCTTCCAGGGACGCTTGATCATTATTTTCGATTGCATAAAGCAAGCCCTGGCAATATTTGATCTCCGCCCGGGTTTTATTTAGCTGCTTTATAATTTTCTGCTGCCCCTTCTTCGCTTTTTGATAACGGCTGAAGTGGTGCTGCGCATTTGCGCTAACCGATTTGGATGGATCCAGGGGTACGGTTACCCGGTTATCCGGGTTATATAAATCCGGTAGAACAGCGCTATCAGCCCCCCGGGGAACCTGACCCTGGTAGGTTAAAAGCATTTCGCCGTAGAGGCGGTGCTGTGGAGCATTTTTAGCCGCGGCCAGTTCTTTTTCCTGCTGTTTTTGCTTTTTATACAGCCTGGACAGGCGTTTTTCGACCGTGCTTTCCAGTTGCTGTTTAAGCTGTTTTTCTCGCTCTTCCCTGATCAAGGCGCCGTAAAACCGCTCAAGCATTTTGTTTACCCGTTCATATTTTATTTGTTCAGTCGGGGGAAGGTGTTCAAGGGGTAATGCTGCATATATCTTTCGGACGGGCAGCAGTACCGGCTGCAGTTTAGAGTTTTTGTAGTCATTAAACAGTTCTGTTACTGCTGCATATAAGCGCATGGCAGCTGAGTCGAAATCCTGATCGGCCCATCCGCTCCGGTGAAGCAATTCTCTGGCCAGCAGGGGACTGATTCCTTTAACAGCGCCGAAAAGCGCCTGTTCCGGTTTTTTGCCGCTGTAGATCAAAGCCCGCAGAGAATTAACGAATTCTTGTTGTTCCATCTCCAGCGGGTCAAGCTTATTTTGTGGCGGAACCTGGCGGTAAACTTCTCCGGGCACAATAGCGCGCTTCGGATTCTTGTCCCATGAGACTGGTTTAGCCGCTCCCAATATTACTCCCTGCCCGTCGATCAGGATCAGGTTGCTGCGGCGGCTCATTATTTCAGCGACAAGCTTAACCGGCGGCATTCCATCCGGTGGTTCAAAGGCAATTTCGAGTACTCTTTCCAGGGGAGGGTTGGTAAAGGAAACAGCCCGGCCCCCGATCAGGTACTTGCGCAGCAGCATGCAAAAAGGTGAAGGCTTTTCTTTGCTCCGGTAACGCGTTTCGGTCAGGTGAACGCGGGCATACCGTGAATCGACCGAAAACAGCAGCCCCGCTTGACTGCCGCCTGAATAGAGATGAATAATTATTTCTCCCCGGGCGGGTTCATAGACCCTTTGGACCGCCGCACCGGTAAGTTCCGCCTGCAGTTCATCTGTTACCGCTTTCATGATCAGGGTATCGAAAGACATTTTTTTCACTCCCGGCGTATAGTATAATTCTTCTTGAAGGAGAAGGCAAACCGCTACAAAGTCTTTTAAGCCCGGCAGCTCCAAAACGCTGTGATCAGCACTGCGATGATCAACAGGGTGGAAAAATAAATGCCCTGATTTCAGAATAGCAAGGCACATTAAGCGGCTGTTTGGTTTGCTGGCCGGTTAAAAACGCTCAAATTAGCAATTCCTCCTTGAGATTACGCCGATTTGATGTTAATATAAATCAAGAAATAACAGATGTTAAGCCTTAAACTTGAACAAGTAGCTGCATATGTCCCGGCTTGCCCCTTTTTTTGCAGCAGGACGGGTAAGTATGCGCTTTAAGGGAAGTTAACTATGATCAGGAGTATGACCGGTTATGGCCGCGGCAGCAGTTCGAAAGACGGCTTTACTTTTTCCGCTGAACTGCGTTCTGTTAATCACCGTTATGCCGATTTTTCTCTGCGCCTGCCTCGGGAGCTGTATGCTTTGGAAGATCGCATCCGCCGCCTGCTGCAGGATTCGATTAAAAGAGGGCGCGTGGAGGTGACCCTCGGTCTGGATGAGGTGCCGGCCGGGCTGCGGCAGGTTAAAATGAATTTCGAACTGGCCGAAGACTATCACCAGGCCCTGCAGCAGATCTGCCGGCATTTGCAGTTATCCGATAAGGTTGAGCTCAAACACCTTTTACTGCTGCCTGAAATATTCAAGACAGGGGGAACCTCCATAGACGAGGAAAAAGTCTGGCCGCTGGTCAGTGAAACCCTGCGGGAAGCATTAGATCATCTGCTGGCGCAGCGCAGCTTGGAAGGGGAAAACCTGGGCCGTGACTTGCTGGATAGATGCGGCCGGTTGGAAGGACTGGTTGCTGATGCATCAGAGCGGGCCGAAAAGGCTAAAGAAGAACACCGGCAGAGGACTGAACAAAAATTTAAAGAACTTTTAGCCGGAGAGTTTGAGGAAAACCGGCTGATCATGGAGTGCGCTTTGCTGGTCGAGCGAATGGGGGTTGATGAAGAACTTGTCCGGCTTAAGAGCCATATCAGCGCGTTTCGATCCAACCTGATCGGTTCAGAACCGGCCGGGCGTAAGCTCGATTTTATTGCACAGGAAATGTTCCGCGAAGTTAACACCATCGGATCTAAAGCCGGCGACTACCAGCTGACAAACATTGTGGTGGAACTCAAGGCGGAACTGGAAAAAATTCGAGAACAGATTCAAAACTTAGAGTAAATATGAAAGGAGTTTTATCGTGGCTATTAAACTAATCAATATCGGATTTGGCAATATCGTATCGGCCAGCCGGATTATTGCTATTGTCAGCCCCGAATCAGCTCCGGTAAAAAGGGTAATAACTGAATCCCGCGAACGGGGCATGCTGGTCGATGCCACTTATGGACGCCGGACCCGGGCAGTGATCATAGCCGATAGCGGGCATATTATTCTTTCGGCGGTCCAGCCGGAGACTGTCAAGCATCGCCTGCAGGCCAGCGATGCCGGCGCTGAAAGCGAAGAAACGGGGTAACAGTGGGAGGCAGTTGATGGCTGAAGGTATTCTTTTAATTATTTCCGGGCCTTCCGGGGTCGGTAAAGGGACGGTTTGCCGTTACTTGCTGACAGTCAGGGAAGCGCTGAAGCTTTCCATTTCCACGACTACACGTTCGCCGCGACCCGGCGAGGAAGAAGGAAAAGAATACAACTTCACCACCACCCCCCAGTTTGAAGCGATGATCAAAGACGGTTCTTTCCTTGAATGGGCCGTTGTTCATGATCATTATTACGGCACCCGACACGAAACAGTGCAGGAATTATTGGGCCAGGGTAAAGATTTGATCCTGGAAATAGATATCCAGGGGGCAGAACAGGTTCGGGAACGGGTCCCTGAGGCTGTTTCCATTTTTCTTGCGCCGCCTTCCATGGCGGACCTTGAACAGAGAATAACCGGCCGCGGGACTGAAGAACGGGATCGGATCAACAGCCGCCTTGAAACAGCGCGCCGGGAAATGGATGCCTACCATGCGTATGATTACCTGGTCATTAACGATACTGTTGAAAATGCGGCAGGATTAATCAGCGCTATTATCGATGCTGAAAGATGTAAAGTCAGCCGCGGAGCCCGCCCACCGGGCCGGGGAGGTGAAAACAAGTGATCTATCCTTCTATTGATGATCTATTAGAACATGTTGACAGTAAATACACCCTGGTTATAACTGCGGCAAAAAGGGGCCGCCAGCTTCGAAACGGAAGTAAAGGAACAATTAAGAAGGTTTTCAAAAAAGAGGTTACTACTGCACTGCATGAAATCAATGCCGGCAATATCGAGTATGAACGGATGCGCGACGGTATTAAGTAGGAGTGTTTTCTTTGAAAAAAGTGATCCTGGGAGTAACCGGCGGTATAGCCGCCTATAAATCGGCCGAGGTGGCCCGGTTGTTTGTGCGCGGCGGCGCGGATGTTCATGTCGTTATGACCCCGGCAGCAACTGAATTTATTGCTCCCCTGACATTTCAGACCCTGACCGGGCATCCGGTTTATCGGGGCATGTATGCAGATTGGACAAGCGATAAAATAAGACATATCGACCTGTTGGATAATGCCGATGTGCTGCTGGTGGCTCCGGCCACGGCGAATACTATCGCTAAAATGGTTTCAGGCATCGCCGATAACCTGCTGACTACTCTCTACCTGGCAGCCCGGTGCCCGGTAGTAATTGTCCCTTCGATGAACATTAACATGTACAATCACAGTGCTGTTCAGGATAATATCCGCAAGCTTATCGCCCACGGGTGTCATGTTATGGATCCCGATGACGGCGAACTGGCCTGTGGAGTTTATGGCCGGGGACGCATGCCCGAACCGCAGGACATCTATGCTTTTACCCGGGCGGCGATCAGGCCTAAAGATTTTAGCGGCCTTAAAACCCTGGTCAGCGCCGGACCGACCCGTGAGCACCTTGACCCGGTTCGTTTCCTGAGTAATCCTTCAACCGGCCTGATGGGTTATGCCCTGGCCCGCGCGTTAAGTGAACGCGGGGCGGCGGTAACCCTAATCAGCGGTCACACCCACCTGAATACTCCGCCCGGGGTACAAAAAATAGCCGTAACCACCACCGAAGAAATGTACAACGCTGTTTTTGAAAACTATGAACAGTGCCGCCTGGTGATCAAGGCGGCGGCTGTTTCGGATTACCGGCCCTTGAAAATAGCGGAACAAAAAGTTAAGAAAAATAATGATCTGTCCACCATAGAGTTGGCCAAAAACCGCGACATCCTCTTTGAACTGGGTAAACAAAAAGGCGATCGCCTCCTGGTCGGTTTTGCCGCCGAAACCGAGGATGCGGTAGAAAATGCCCATGACAAACTGCTTAGTAAAAACCTCGACTTAATTGTTGTTAATAATTTAAAAGAACCGGGAGCAGGTTTTGCTGTTGCGACCAACCGGGTTTCGATTATTGATCGCAGTGGGGAGATCGAACAACTGCCCCTGATGGAAAAAGAGCAGCTTGCCCACCACATACTCGATCGTATTGCCCAACTGCTATAGAATCGTTTCCAGCAGCCGCGGGGTAATCAGGATCTCGATCAGGGCGGCTATGATCAATAGCAAAACTACCAGGGGCAGCACAGATATCGCTTCTTTCCAGATATAACGGAAACTTTCCGAGCGGGTTTTGCCCGGTAAAGGTGAGGCGATACAGTGAAATCCGAATTTTAATCCAATCGCGCCGCAAAGGAAAAAAGCGAAAAGTTCAAAAATCCCGTGCGGCAGCAGGCCAAGAAAGATCAGGGGCAACAAAGCGGCGCTTTCCCCGGCGCTTAAAGCCAGCACGATCCCTATCAGGGCGCCATTTAAGCCGAGAGTGACCAGCGGTGAAATCCCGGCCAGAAAACCGAGCAGCAGCATCTGGGCCATGGACAGAAAGTTGTTCATGAAAACAAGTAAAACGCTGATCATGGGCGTTGTTCCCAGGATCATCGAAAACAGATCTTCCAGCTGGTCTAACTGGCCGTCTACCGCTCCTTCGGCAGCCGGCTGGGAAGAAACGGGCATAAAGTAAAAAACAACAGCGCTGGCCATAAAAATAACTGCAGCCATGACTATCCAGCCGCGGTTTTTGCTGATTACCTGTGTAAGCGGAAAAAATAAGTGAAACACCGGCAAGCCTTCTTTCGTCACTGGTTTTGACCATCTTATCAAATTATCAATCAGGGGTAAATAGATGAGCCAATTTGCTGAAGTTATAATTGATCTGGTCAGCAATGCCGTTGACCGGCCCTTTCATTACCGTATTCCGCCTGAACTGCAGGAAAAGATTAGACCGGGCATGCGGGTAAGTGTTCCTTTGGGCCACAGCAGCTACCAGGGTTATGTTTTGCGCCTGCTGGAAAATACTGCTATTGATTCGCTGCGTGATATTAACGCTATTGTCGATCCCGGCCCCCTTTTGACCCGGGAACAGCTCGCTCTGGCCCACTGGCTTTCGATGCATTTTTACTGTCGTAAAATCGACGCCCTGCATGCCATGATCCCGGCTTCGTTTCGGAAAGGGAAAAGGCCGGGCGATATCCGCGTTATTGAGCCGACTTCTGAAGCTGACGGCGCAGATTTAAACCGCGCCCCGGCCCAGAGACAGGCCCTGGGACTGCTGCAGCAAAAAGGCGCCCTTCCGCGTAGTGAGCTGATCCGGCTCGGAGTAACCAACCAGGTTCTGCGCAGTCTGGAAAATAAAGGCCTGGTCCGGTCAGTTTCTTATCGTCCCCAATACTCAGAAGAAAGAACAGCAGATCAGGTTCCGCCTTTGCTGACCAAACCGCACCATTTACGTGAAGAGCAGGCTTACTGCTTTGAAAAGGTCAGGACAGCTCTTGACCGTCCGCATCCTCTGAGAATGCTCCTGCACGGCATCACGGCCAGCGGAAAAACCGAAATCTACCTGCAAAGTATCGCTTATTGCCTGGAAAAGGGACAGACGGCGATGATTATGGTCCCGGAAATATCGCTTACCCCGCAGATGATCGATCATTTTGAAGGCCGCTTTCCCGGCCGTGTGGCTGTTTTGCACAGCCGGTTGAGCGTGGCGGAAAAAAACCGGCAGTGGCAGATGATTTTAAGCGGCAAAGCCCGGGTCGTGCTGGGAGCCCGATCGGCCGTATTTGCTCCCCTTGACGGTATCGGTTTAATTATTATCGACGAAGAACATGAAACTACCTACAAACAGGAAGATACTCCGCGTTATCATGCCCGCGATGTGGCCTGGTGGCGGGTCCGTTACAACCGCGCGGTCCTTCTTTTAGGCAGCGCCACTCCTTCCCTGGAAAGCTATTACCGGGCGCTGGAGGGCGATACGGTCCTTTTAAACATGAAGGAACGGGTTACTCCGACCCAACTGCCGCCTGTAACAGTAGTCGATATGCGTAAAGAGCTTAAAGAAAAACACCGCCTGATCTTCAGCCGTCTTTTGCTCGAAGAGCTAAATAAAGTAATCGAACGCGATGAGCAGGCCCTGCTGTTTATTAACCGGCGCGGATTTGCCGGTTTTGTGCTCTGCCGGGAATGCGGCTTCGTGCTCCGCTGTCCTTCCTGCGATGTTTCCATGACTTTGCACCTGGATCGGCAGCTAATGTGCTGCCACTATTGTGCTTATGAATCGGCGGTTCCCCTGACCTGTCCCGGCTGCCGGGGCACTAAAATACGCTACTTTAGCGCCGGCACCCAGCGGGTGGAGGAAGAAGTCAAGAAACTTTATCCTGGAGTTCCCCTGATTCGCATGGACAGGGATACCACCGCCAGCAGGCATGCCCACAGCCAATATTACCGCCAGTTTCTTGAACATAAAGCAAATATATTGATCGGCACCCAGATGATCGCCAAGGGATTTGATTTTCCGGATGTCACCCTGGTCGGGGTAGTCGCTGCCGATACCACCTTGAACCTGCCCGATTTCAGGGCCCCGGAGCGCACATTCCAGCTGCTGACCCAGGTTGCCGGCCGGACTGCCCGCGGCCCCCTGGGCGGGAAAGTGATTGTCCAGACTTATCATCCCACTCACCACAGCATTGTTACCGCAGCAGATCACGACTATCTCACTTTTTTTGAAGCCGAGCTGGAAAACCGGCGCCAGCTTGCTTATCCGCCGTTCTCCGATCTGATCCGTTTTCTGTTCAGCGGGCCGGAGGAAGAAGCAGTTTTTGAAGCGGCCGACTGGTTTACCAACCTGCTCGGTCCGGCGGTCGGCGGGGCGGATATTTTGGGGCCGGCCCCGGCCTCCCTCTACCGCATTAAAGAACAGTACCGGGTGCAGACGATTATAAAAGGACGGGCGCTTTCCAGGCTTGCTCCCGGGATACGAAAGGTGATCGGTGAGTATCACCGCCGAAAAGCATCCCACCCTGTCCGCCTGGCGGTAGATTTTAACCCGCAGGTAGTGCTATAATTAGCTGTAAGGAGAGGATATGCGTGGCTTTAAGACATATTTTAGACGACAATCATCCCGTCTTACGCATTCCGGCGCAGGAAGTAAAAAAGATAAACAGCGCTGTCCAGCGCCTGATTGACGACATGATCGAAACCATGCGCGATGCTGAAGGGGTAGGTCTGGCCGCCAACCAGGTCGGCGTATCTAAACGTATCCTGGTGGCCCGTGCCGGAGAAGATGAGATATTGGAGCTGATTAACCCCCTGTGCGAGCTGGCCGAAGGAGAAGAACTTGGTATTGAAGGCTGTCTCAGTGTGCCCGGTAAATACGGCCAGGTGCCGCGTTACGAGAAAATAACCGTCAGCGCCCTGGATCGTGAAGGTAAACCGGTTCGCCTGGCAGTGAAAGGTCTCGCGGCGCGTATTCTGCTCCATGAAATGGATCACCTGGATGGGGTGCTTTTTACAGATAGAGCTGTGCGCATGGTCGATCCGGAGGAGCTTAAGGCCGAAGAACAAAGCGATGAGCAAACTGAAATTCCTGCCGGCAAGCAAAACAAGGGGGAGCAAAAAAAAAGACAGAATGATGAAATTAAAAGCGAGGAACAAATTTGAGGACTCTAAACTTGATTTTTATGGGCTCGCCTACTTTTACCCTGCCTTCATTAACCTTGCTCCACCTTTCTTCGCACCGCCTGGAAGCCCTGGTTACCCCGCCGGATAAACCCGGCGGACGCGGGCGGAAAATCAGGCTCGTTCCGGCGGCAGAATGGGCCCGGAAACATATGGTGGAAGTGGCCCAGCCGTCAAGAATGAAGGACAGGAGTTTCCTGGCCTGGCTGGAGGAGAAAAACCCCGATCTGATCGTCACTGTAGCTTTTGGCCGGATCCTGCCCCCTGAAATACTTTATCTTTCTCCCCTGGGTTGTATTAACCTCCATGCTTCATACCTTCCGGCTTACCGCGGGGCAGCCCCGATTCACCGGGCGGTGATCGATGGAGCAGATTACAGCGGAGTAACCGTTATCGAGCTTACACCGGAACTCGATGCCGGGGACATTATATTGCAGGAAAAAGAAGAAATTTCCGCTTATGATACGGCCGGCATGCTTCATGACCGCCTGGCCGAGCGGGGAGCTTCGCTTCTAATAAAAGCTGTTAATGCCCTGGCTGACGGAACTGCGACACGCACCCCGCAGGATCCGAAGCAGGCTACCTATGCTCCGCCTTTAAGCCCCGATGAAGAACGTCTCGATTGGAACCTCGGTGCGCTTGATCTTTACAACCGCATTCGCGGCCTCAATCCCTGGCCGGGCGCTTATACCACCTTCCAGGGCCGGCGGATCAAAGTCTGGCGGGCAGCGCGGCCGGAAGAAAAACAAACTGCCGGTAACGAACAGCCTCCGGGCACAGTCCTTGCCGCTGGTGAAGATTCGCTGACGGTTGCTACCGGAAAAGGAGGTGTCCTGAAATTGCTTGAGCTGCAGCCGGCGGGAAAACGGCAGATGGATGCCGGCTCATTTTGCTGCGGTTACAGGATACAACCGGGAAGTCGCCTGGATGGAGAAAAGCTGTTTTGAATCAAAAAGGCTTGCCTGTGACAAAAGCGCGGGAAACCGCCCTGCGCGCCCTGGTCAGAGTTGAACAGGACGGCGCCTATTTAAACCTGGTGCTTCCGGCCTTGTTGACCGGGGCCTGTGCGGAGGAAAGGTCCCTGGCCGTGCAGTTGGCCAAAGGAACATTGCAGCGGCTTAATACCCTGGACTGGGCTTTAGGCCTTTTTATCAGGCGATCCCTGCATACTTTTACTCCCTGGGTGCGGAATTTACTGCGCCTCAGCGCCTACCAGATCCTTTATCTCGATCGCATCCCCGCTTATGCCGCAGTCGATCAGGCCGTGCGCCTGGCCCGTCGTTTTGGACACCGTGGCGTGGCCGGGCTGGTTAATGCTGTTTTAAGGCGCCTGGCCCAGGAGTCTGAAACCCTGCCCTGGCCGGATCGCCTGCGCCGGCCTGTAGAATACTTGTCCCTGACCCACAGCATGCCGCAGTGGCTTATTTCCCGGGCAATTGAGCGTTTCGGTCTTGAAGAGGCCGAAAACTGGTGCCGGGCTAACAATCAGGCGCCTCGTACCGCGGTTCGGCCCAATATTTTGCGCACCAATACTGAAGACTTGATCGAAAAGCTGCGCCACGCGGGTTTTGCAGCGGCGCCAAGCCCGCTGGTTCCCGGGATCCTGCAGCTTGCCACCGCCGGTTCACCGGCGGCGACCGATGCATTTAAGAAAGGATTATTTACCATACAGGGTGAAAGCTCCGCCCTGGTGGCCCCTTTATTGAACGCCAAAAGCGGAGATACAGTCGTTGATCTCTGCAGCGCTCCCGGCGGCAAGACTACCCACATTGCCGAACTGCTTAAAGACTGCGGCCGGGTTTATGCTGTCGAACTGTATCAAACCCGGCTGCAGCTGGTTGAAAAAGCGGCCCGGCGTCTGGGTTTAAAATCTATTCAGCCCCTGCTTGCCGACGGACGAAATATCGATCGGTATAACCTTTCGACTCCCGCTGCGGTATTGGTCGATGCGCCCTGTTCAGGGCTGGGAGTAATCAGGAGGCTGCCGGAGATAAAGTGGCGCCGAAGCGAGAAAGAACTTTACAGCCGGCATAAACTGCAGTTGGAACTGCTCGATGCCGCCGCCCGCCTGCTTCCGCCCGGAGGAAAAATACTTTATGCGGTCTGCAGCAATGAACCGGAAGAAACCGTGCAGGTGGTAGAATCATTTATCCGCTTGCACCGGGAGTTTTTCCCTCAACCGCTAAAGCCTTTACTGCCTGCTGTATTGCGGGAAAAACAAACAGATCGTTACACAGTATCACTTCTGCCCCATTATCACGGGCTCGACGGCTTTTTTATCGCCCTTTTTAGCAAAAAAGTTTAATTTGCCGGTGTAAATTTACCATAGGGTTTTTGCATGAGTGATCCAGGCATCCCCGCGGTAAGATTTCGTCGTGATATAGCCGATCCCCCTTCGGTTAGATTTTAAATGATTGATCGCGCCATCTTGCCTGCGGACCATCTATTTGCTATACTGAACCTGGTATTCAACTGCTAATGCGATGTGGAGGATTAAAAACTTGCAGATAGCCCTCTTAACCGACCGCGGTCTGGAACGTGCCCGCAATGAAGACAGCTGTTTTGCAAAAGCTGAATCTGAACTGGGCCTGCTGGTGGTTGCCGACGGTATGGGCGGTCACCAGGCCGGTAATATAGCCAGCAGCCTGGCGGTGTCCGCCGCCGAAAATTTTTGGGAGGGCTTAGATCGCAGCGCTTCGTTAGCGGCGGCAGAATCACGGCAGGCAGTAAGGGGCCTGATTATTGAGGCCAATAAAGCGGTTATTGCGCAATCTTTAAATTATCCGTCCAGGCGGGGGATGGGCACTACGATCACAGCCGGACTGCTCTGCGGCAGCCGCCTGACCATCGGTCATGTCGGCGACAGCAGAGCCTACCTGATTAACAATGAGAGCATTAAACTCTTAACCAAGGATCATTCTTTACTGGAAGAGTTAATCGATTCCGGAGAGGTCAGACCGGAGGAAGGGCAAAACCACCCCCAGCGTCATGTGCTTACCCGGGCCGTGGGAATAACTGAAGATCTGGAAGTAGATATATTTGAACAGGAACTAGAAAAGGGCTCGACAATACTCTTTTGCACCGACGGTTTAACCAACCTGGTAGACGATGATGAAATTTTGACCGAATGCCTGGAACAACCGGACCCGCAGAAACTGGCTGAAAAATTAATTGCTGTGGCCAAGGCAAGAGGCGGGCATGATAATATTACGGTGGTCGTTGCGGCCGGTATTGGAGGTCAGCATGTTTGATGGTCGGTAAAGTTTTTGCGGAACGCTATGAGTTGATTGAAAAAATTGCTGAGGGAGGAATGGCCCACGTTTATAAGGGCCGGGATCTCGTCCTTAAGCGAACCATAGCGGTCAAAGTGCTTAAAGATCAAATGACCGGCGATGCCGCTTTTATTCGGCGTTTTGAGCGGGAAGCCCAGTCGGCAGGGGCGCTGTCTCATCCTTATATAGTTAATATTTATGATGTAGGCGAGCAGGATGGCATTCACTACATAGTCATGGAATATGTTGATGGCAAAAACTTAAAAGACTACATCCGGGAAAAAGGCCGTATACCGGTTCACGAAGCCGCAAAGATTATCGGACAGGTTGCCGAAGCGCTCCAACAGGCTCATGCCGCCGGGGTGGTCCACCGCGATATAAAGCCGCAAAATATACTTTTTTCCCGGGACGGCAAGGTGAAAGTCACTGATTTTGGTATTGCCCTTGCCGGAGACGGGATGACCGTTACCTTTGGCAACGATATTATCGGTTCTGTGCAGTATATTTCTCCGGAGCAGGCCAGGGGGACACAGGCCGGCAAGCAATCTGATCTTTATTCCCTGGGCATAGTTTTTTATGAGATGGTTACCGGTAAAGTGCCCTTTAGCGGGGAGAGCCCGGTGGCGGTGGCGATGAAACACATCCAGGAACAAATTGTGCCGCCCCGTCGACTGGTGAGCGATATTCCGGATGCGTTTGACCAGATCATCCTCAAGGCAGTGCAAAAAGATGCAGCAGAACGATATACCAACACCGGTGAATTTCTTGAAGATCTTTATTTTGCCCAAGAAAAAAAAGCGTCCAGGATGGTTCCGGTTCGCGGTGCGGGTAATAACGGCGTTGACGAATACGACGAATACAATGATGAAATCTTAAAACCCCTAAAAGAAAACTCCTCAAAAAAAGGCGGTTTTCTGCGTTCTAAAGGGTTCCGGTTTATGTTAACATTTTTCTTTGTTCTTGCCTTTTTGGCCCTGCTTGCCGGCGGGGGAGTATATTTTTACAACAACTATATTTATGTGCCTGAAGTGGCCGTGCCCGATGTGCAGGGAATGAGCCAGACCGAAGCGGTACGGTTGCTTGAAAATGAAGGGTTAACCGCCGGTTCCGATGTTTCTCAGGTTTATGATGATGATATAGCGCCGGGTAACGTGGTCAATACCGATCCCCCCGCAGGGCGGCTTGTTCGCGAAAACAGGGTTGTCGACCTGTTCATCAGCAAGGGTACTGAATATATCGTTATTCCCGATCTCTCCGATCGGACTGAGATGGAGGCACAGGTCATACTCGACGACCTGGACCTGCGCGGGAGGGTGATAAGGGAGTATAACGAAGATGTGGAGAAAGGAAAAATATTCCGCCAGGTGCCCGGAGAGGGATTTCGTATTTCACCCGGTGAAGAAGTGGATATTTATGTCAGCGAGGGCGCCGGACCATTTGAAATGGCTGATTTAGTTGGCTATTCCGAGCAAGGGGCCATCGATTACCTTGAGAGTAAAGATCTCAAACCACGCATACGCTACAAATTTGCCATCGGAGCTTCCGGACATGTGGTCGAGCAAAAGCCGGAGGCGGGAGAAGAAGTTCGGCCCGGACAGTCTGTAGATCTGGTCGTTGGCCAATAGGGAGGTTTTATTTGCTGCAGGGAAAAGTGATCAAGGCAGCGGGAGGTTTTTTCACTGTTCGTGACCAAACCGGCGGCGAATACCTCTGTCGGGCCAGGGGAGCGCTTAAAAAAGGCAGACAGTCCCTGATTGTCGGGGACCGGGTTGTTTTTGAACCTGTAAAAAGTTCATCTGCCGATTATGCCGGGGAGGGCGTGATTGAAGAAGTTCTTCCCCGCAACAACTGCCTGCCCCGTCCACCGGTAGCCAATGTGGATCGGTTGATTGTGATCATGTCCCTAAAAAACCCCGGCTGCGACTGGCAGCTGGTCAGCCGCATGGCGGTCCTGGCTGAGAAAGAAAACCTGTCTTTATTAATCTGCTTTAATAAAACTGATTTACTGACCGCGGATGAATTAAATGAACTGACCGGCCGGATAAATGCTTATCCCTACCCGGTCATTTTAACCAGCGCAGTCAGCGGTAAAGGTATAAATCACCTGAAAGCGCAATTAACCGGGCAATGTTCTGTTTTGGCCGGGCCTTCCGGTGTCGGAAAGTCCACCCTGCTGAATTCTGTCCAGCCCGGCCTTTTTTTACAGACTGGAACAGTCAGCGAAAAGATCAAGCGGGGCCGGCATACCACCCGCCAGGTTTCACTTTTGTCCCTTGAAGAAGGCGGGTCGGTTGTCGATACCCCCGGTTTTACCCGCCTCGATTTTTTTGATATCGAACCGGAGCAGCTGCCCGGCTTTTTCCCTGAATTTGAAACGCTGCAGGGTTACTGCGGTTTTCGTGACTGCCTGCACATTAACGAACCCAACTGCGCAGTTAAGCCGGAGCTCGGTAAAACCCTGGCCCCGATGCGTTACGAACATTACAAGTACTTTCTGGAAGAACTCGACAGACAGGAGGCGCACTAGACATGGCTGTGAAAGTGGCCCCATCGCTTTTATCTGCTGATTTTAGCCGGCTGGCTGATGAAATCAAGCGCGTCGAAGAAAACGGCGCCGACTGGATTCATCTTGATATTATGGACGGAAATTTTGTGCCGGCAATCACCATCGGGCCGGTGGTGGTTAAAGCCTTGCGGAGGCATACAAAGCTTTTAATGGATGCCCACCTGATGGTCGGTGAACCGGAAGAGCATATCGGTTCCTTTACAGAGGCCGGAGTTAACCTGGTCACCGTCCAGGCGGAAGCGACCGCCCACCTCGATCGGACCTTGAGAAAAATCAGGGAAAGCGGGGCGAAAGCAGGCGTTGCTTTGAACCCGGCTACTCCGCCGGCTGTCCTTGAATACGTCTGGCCTCTTTTAGACCTGGTCCTGGTCATGAGTGTCAACCCGGGAGCGGGCGGACAGGAATTTATTCCCGCAATCCTGCCCAAGATCAGGACGGTCGCCGAACAAATCCGCTCACGCAAGCTGGCAACTGAACTGCAGGTTGACGGAGGAGTCAACCGCGAAAATGCCCCGGCTATAATCGAAGCCGGCGCCACAGTCCTGGTTGCCGGTTCAGCTATATTCAAAGCCGAAAACGGCATGGCCCTGATCAGGGAAATTAACGGTGCCGGCGGCTAGCCGGTTGGGTTTAAAAGCTGTCCCGCCGGGCTGCATAAACTTCTAACCTTTACCGTGACAGGGCGGGGCCGCTGTGAAATCGGCTGTTTTCGTTTTTCGGTAGCTTGAAAATAATTCAATATGTGTTATAATCCAGATAACCGTTATCTTCAGGGTCTGGTGAGAAGGAGTTTGGCCTTCAATTCCGAACCGGCGGTGATGTTTTCTTTACAGAAAACAAAGCCCGCGAGCCTGCATGGCTGATCCGGTGGAAATCCGGAGCCGACAGTATAGTCTGGAAGGGAGAAGAAACGGCGCAAACGGAGCCTCCATTACCCAAAAGACCCTGAAGCATGTTCATGCTCAGGGTTTATTATTTTATTAATTAACGAGGTGAGTTTAGTTGGATGTCGATGATCGATTTATGTGGATGGCCCTTGACCTGGCTCGCCAGGGACGCGGCCGAACCAGCCCCAATCCGGTGGTTGGAGCTGTCGTGACCCAGGATTCTGAAGTGGTTGGTTCCGCCTATCACCAGGCTGCTGGATCGCCTCATGCTGAAACGATTGCTCTTAAAAAAGCCGGAGAAAAAGCGCGCGGAGCCACCCTTTACGTGAATATTGAACCTTGTTCACACCACGGCCGCACCGGGCCGTGCACAGAAGCGATCATTAAGGCCGGTATTACCAGGGTTGTAGCCGCCATGCAGGATCCGAACCCGCTGGTCTCCGGCCGCGGTTTTGCCCGGCTAAAAGAAAAGGGCATCAAAGTCAAGGAAGGGGTTTTGGAACATAAAGCCCGCCGGTTGAATGAGTCTTTTATTAAGTATATAACCACCGGTTATCCCTTTGTCGGGATTAAAGTGGCCATGAGCCTTGATGGTAAAATTGGCACGGTAACCGGAGAATCGCACTGGATTACCGGTGAAAAATCACGGCAGTATGTTCACCGCCTGCGGGATCAAAGCGATGTGATCCTGTCCGGCATTGAAACGGTTTTAAGTGACGATCCCCGGTTTACGGCCAGGGTTGATAGCGGGGGAGGTAAAGATCCCCTGCGGGTAATCGTCGACAGCAGCGCCCGCCTGCCCATTGACGCCCGCCTCATTGAAAGCAGTTCAACGGCCGGAACCGTTCTCGCTGTCACCGAAAATGCTTCCCCGGAGAAGTGCCGGATGCTCGCGAATAAAGGCGTAGAGATCATAACTTTGCCTTCAAAGGAAGGACGTGTTGATCTCACCGCCCTGATGAAAAAGCTGGCTGAGCGCGAACTGACCACTGTCCTGGTCGAGGGCGGCGGCACCCTCAATTACAGCCTGCTTGAGCAGTCGCTTGTTGACAAATTATTTATCTTTATTGCCCCCCTGATCATCGGCGGAGTGAAGAGCCCGACTGCATTTTCCGGGACCGGTATCGAATCTTTGAACAAGGCCTGGACAGTGGAAGATATCGAAATGAAACAGTTTGAGCGGGATTTATTGCTGATCGGTTACCCGACCGGTCCGGGCAAATACAGGGGATAAAATATATATTCGGATGGTGACGGTTTTGTTTACAGGTTTGATTGAAGAAACAGGTATCATCCGCCGCATCAGCAGTTCAGGCGAGGGCGCCGGACTGGTTATCGGCGCCGAAAAAACACTTGCCGGTTTAAAAACGGGGGACAGTATCGCTGTCAGCGGACCCTGCCTCACCGTTACCGCCGTGGAAAAAGACAACTTTACCGCCTGGGCTATGCCCGAGACACTGAAAAGATCAAACTTAAACACCATGGCGGTGGGGCAGCCGGTTAACCTTGAGCGGGCGATGGCCCTGGGCGACCGCCTGGGCGGTCACCTGGTAAGCGGGCATGTTGACACCGTGGCAACCCTTACCGGGCGCCGGAAACAGGGAGAGGCCCTGCTTTTAAGCTTTGATCTGGCCCCTGATCTGCTTCGCTATATTATCCCCAAAGGTTCGGTGGCCCTCGATGGGATCAGTTTAACCGTAGTCGAGGTGAAAGATAACGGTTTTTCGGTCGGATTGATACCCCATACCGCCGCCCGGACCACCTTCGGAAAAAAAGAGATCGGTTCGGTGATCAATCTCGAGGTCGATATGATCGGCAAATATGTAGAAAAACTGCTGGCGCCCCGCCTGGAGGGCGGCGGCGATCAAAAAGAGACAATTACCATGTCTCTTTTACACGAAAAAGGATATTTTTAACAGGAAACAGGAGTGAATCGATATGTCTTTTAACAACATTTTCAACACTATAGATGAAGCTATTAAAGATTTGCAAAAGGGGCGCATGGTCGTTGTCGTCGATGACGAAGACCGGGAAAACGAAGGCGACCTGGTCATGGCCGCCTCCAGGGTTAACCCGGAAGCGATAAACTTCATGATTCGTTTCGGCCGGGGACTTGTTTGTGCTCCGCTGACTGCGCAGCGGGTTAAAGAACTGGACCTGCCGCAGATGGTTACCCGCAATACCGATCCCCATTGTACCGCCTTTACTGTTTCAGTTGACGCCGGTTCCTGCACTACCGGCATTTCCGCCTATGAGCGGGCTAAAACAGTTGAAGCTTTGATTGATCCGGATACGAAACCGGCGGATTTAAAACGCCCCGGTCATGTCTTCCCCCTGGAAGCTAAAGACGGAGGCGTGCTTCGCCGGGCGGGACATACCGAGGCGGCGGTCGATTTATCGGTTTTAGCCGGGCTGGAACCGGCCGGAGTAATCTGTGAAATAATTAATGAAGACGGCAGTATGGCCCGCCTGCCCCGGTTGATTGAATACTGCCGGGAACATGACCTGAAGCTGATCAGCATTGCCGATTTGATCAATTACCGCATCAAAAAAGAAAAGCTGGTGTGGCGTTCGGCAACGGCCGCCCTGCCGACCATATTCGGCACGTTTGAACTGATTGCTTATGAAAACAATGTTGATTATTTAACCCACCTGGCCCTGGTCATGGGGGATATTGACCCCGCAGAACCGACCCTGGTCCGTGTTCACTCTGAATGTCTTACCGGTGATGTATTTTCTTCACTGCGCTGCGATTGCGGCAACCAGATTTACCAGGCCATGAAGAAGATCTCTGAAAACGGTTCCGGAGTGCTGATCTACATGCGCCAGGAGGGACGGGGCATCGGGCTGTTAAATAAAATTCGCGCCTACGAATTGCAGGACAAAGGCAAAGATACCGTTGAAGCCAATGAAGAGCTTGGATTTGAAGCCGACCTGCGCGATTACGGGCTAGGCGCTCAAATTATGGTTGACCTGGGCTTGAAAAATATTATGCTTTTAACCAATAATCCGCGAAAAATCAAGGGCCTTGAAGGTTATGGCTTAAATATTGTCGAAAGAGTTCCTTTGGAAATTGAACCGTGCCAGTACAACTGCACCTACCTGGAGACTAAAAAAACCAAGCTCGGCCACTTTCTGAACATGGGTGGAGAGGTATAAACACCAGGAATGCCGGATCCAGGAAGGCGAAAGAATTACCGGAGTTTGATCTGCAGGAAAATCTTGGGGAGGGAACAATTTGAAAACATTTGAAGGTAAATTAATTGCCCGTGATTACAGCTTTGCCATTGTTGTCAGCCGTTTTAACGAATTTATCTCCGGCCATCTTTTAAGCGGGGCCCTGGACTGTTTGATGCGCCATGAAGCAAGTGAAGAAAAGATTGAAATCATCTGGGTTCCCGGTTCTTTCGAGATACCCCTCGGCGCTTTGAAAGCAGCGAAGAGCAGGCGCTATGATGCCGTCATCTGTCTCGGAGCAGTCATCCGCGGCTCTACCCCGCACTTCGATTATATCGCCTCCGAGGTGACCAAGGGCATAGCCAATGTCGGCCTGGAAACCGCTATTCCCGTTATTTTCGGGGTGATCACCAGCGATACACTGGAACAGGCCATAGAAAGGGCTGGCAGTAAAGCGGGCAACAAGGGCTGGCAGGCAGCTGCTTCGGCGATTGAAATGGCTGATCTGAACAGCCAGCTTGATTTTACCGTTGAAAAGAATTAAAGCAGATCGGGATCATCTTGCCGAATGAAAAGTAAACTGCACTGTCAAATGTGCAGCCGTGTTATTTTTTATATGCAGCTAAAGGAGCCGGACCATTGACCTCTTTTTCAGCGGAAAAGTTTGTGATTATTGATGGAAACAGCCTGCTTTACCGGGCTTTTTACGCTTTACCCCCTTTACAAAACCGTCGCGGTGAACATACCAACGCGGTTTACGGCTTTACCACCATGCTCCTAAAGCTGTTAGAAACAGAAAACCCCGATTATCTGGCGGTGGCCTTTGATCCCCCGAAGCCCTCGTTTCGCGCCCGCATCGATCATTCTTACAAGGCCCAGCGTGAAAAAGCTCCTCCTGAGCTGAGCGAACAGATTCAGCGGACCCGGCAGGTTCTGGAAGCGATGCGGATACCTGTATTTGAAGTAGATGATTATGAAGCAGATGATATAATCGGCACCCTTGCCGATCGCTTTGCTGCGCGGGAGAAGGAGGTTACTGTGGTTTCGGGAGATGCCGATCTGCTGCAGATGATCGGTGATCGGGTAACCGTGATGATGACCAAGAAGGGAATCAGCCGGATGGAGCGCTACGATCGCCTGCGCCTGAAGGAAGAATACGGGCTTGAACCCGACCAGGTAATTGATTACAAGGCCCTGCGAGGCGACTCATCGGACAATATCCCGGGGGTGCCCGGGATTGGCGAAAAAACCGCCCGCTGGCTGATTGAAGAATACGGCACCGTGGAAAACATCTACGACAGCCTTGATCAGCTCAAGAAGAAGACCGCTTCCAACCTGCAGGAATACCGCGAACAGCTTTTTACCGGACGCGAGCTGGTTACTTTGCGCCGCGACGTTCCGTTCGATATCGACTGGGAGCAATGCCGTTATAGTCAACCGGACTACGAGCGCCTGCTTGCTTTGTTTGACCAGCTCGAATTTAAAAGTCTGGCCAACAAGCTTAAATCTTCCTTATCCGGAAACGGCAGTCAAAACGCGGTCGAGTGCAGCTATGAAGGGGTTCACATAGAAAACCCCGGTCGTTTAACTGCCCTGCTCGGCGATCTCAGCCCGGGGGATAAGCTTGCAATGCTTTTCGAACCCGAAAAAGGCCGCCCATACTGGAAACAACCGGTTTGCGCCCTGGCCCTGGCTGTTGAAGGGGATAAAAGTTATTACCTGGATCCGGGAGCATTTGGCCGTCACGAACCGGAAATTTGGCGCCAACTGGCTGCTGCCCGGGAACGGGGTATAAACTTCCTGGTGCACAATGTTAAGCAGTGGTTTCACCTGTTTACCGCAAAAGGCTTAACCATTCCCGGCTTTGCTTTTGACACGGAGTTGGCGGCCTATCTTTCCGACCCGGCGCGTGGCGGTTATGATTTGGCCAGCTTGCTGCAGCTGCACCTTGGTTGGGAAATGGAACAAAACAGCGGCGTGAAAGAAGAACGCCCCGATATTTCCAGGCGGGGGCCCCGGCTGGCCGAACAGGCCGCCAGTTTGTTTTCCCTGCGCGACTATTTTCAAGATGAACTTAAAGAACAAAATCTGGAATCACTCCTGCATGAGCTCGAAATGCCCCTGGCCGGGGTCCTGGCCCGTATGG
>SLRT01000156.1 GCA_007130825.1 Syntrophomonadaceae bacterium
AATCGGGGTCACATCTTTGATGGCATTGACTTCGAGACCGGCTGCCTGCAGAGAGCGGATGGCCGCCTCACGGCCGGCTCCCGGTCCTTTGACATAGACTTCAACCTGTCTCATACCGTGATCCGTTGCCACTTTGGCTGCAGTTTCCGCAGCGAGCTGGGCGGCAAATGGAGTCGACTTGCGCGATCCTTTAAACCCGACATTGCCGGCGCTGGACCAGGCTATACCGTTCCCATCGGGATCGGTAATACTGATAAAAGTATTGTTAAATGTCGATTTTATATGCGCAACCCCGCGCTCAATATTCTTTCTCTCGCGGCGTTTGGTGCGAGTAGCTTTTTTCTTAACCAATGTACGCTAATTCCTCCCTTCTAAACTGATGATCCTACTTCTTCCGGCGCACACCGACTGTCTTGCGCGGACCCTTTCGCATTCGGGCATTATTTTTGGTCTTCTGACCCCGGACCGGCAAACCGCGTCGGTGCCTGATACCGCGATAGCAGCTGATTTCAACCAGCCGCTTTATATTTAAAGCCACCTCTCGACGTAAGTCACCCTCGACATTGTAGTTCTTATCGATAAATTCGCGCAGACGGCCCAATTCATCTTCAGTAAGATCCTTAACCCTGGTGTCGGTATTAATACCGGTATGGGCTAGGATTGCCACTGCTCTGCTTTTTCCAATTCCGTAAATATAGCTCAGCGCAATCTCCACTCTTTTATCACGCGGTAAGTCTACACCTGCAATTCTGGCCAATCTTTAACACCTCCTTGAGCATAATCCCCCTGACAAAACAAACACCGGCTAAATATGGTTTCATGATTGATCTAGCCCTGCCGCTGCTTATGTTTCGGGTTTTGACAAATAACTACAACCCTGCCCTTACGCCGGATTATCTTGCATTTTTCACACATTTTTTTCACTGAGGGCCTCACCTTCATACTAGCGAACCTCCTTACTTATAACGGTAGGTAATGCGCCCCCGAGTTAGATCGTAAGGCGATAATTCAACCAAAACCCGGTCACCCGGCAAAATACGAATAAAATTCATCCGGATCTTGCCTGAAACATGAGCCAGGACCTTGTGCCCGTTTTTCAACTCAACCCGGAACATGGCATTCGGCAGCGGTTCGACAACAGTGCCTTCCACTTCAATTACATCTTTTTTCTTGCTCATGTAACCAGTTAAACCTCCTCTTCGGGATCTCCGGTTTGCGGTTCCAGTTGTTTTAAAAACTCTATGACCTGGCTATCGCTTAACCTTTCAGGATCAAATGTTTCTCCCACCGCTGCCCTGCGTTCATAACGCTGAAGATGAACTTTGTTTTTCTTTTTGGGCCGGGCAACGGGGCGACTGCGCCCGTCAACCAGGTAGACATATTTATGGTCAATTACCCGGAGCACCAGGTAGTGTTTTCCTTTGTCGCGGCCGGCCAGAGAGCGGACCAGTTGTCCCGGTTGCAGTTCTAACATCAATTCGCCCCCCTTAAGAAAGGTCTGAAGAAGTCAGGACCTCGGGGCCATTTTCACCGAGCGCCACCGTATGCTCAAAGTGAGCGGACAGACTGCCATCACTGGTGACCACAGTCCATCGGTCATCAAGCACTTCTACTTCCCAACCACCGGCATTAACCATCGGTTCAATAGCCAAAACAATTCCCGGCTGCAGTTGAGGACCCCGGCCCGGCGGTCCAAAATTCGGCACCTGCGGTTCTTCATGCATCTGTTCACCGATACCGTGTCCGACATAATTGCGCACCACCGCCAGCGAATTCTTTTCAACATAGGCCTGGACCGCGTGAGAAATGTCAGAAAGCCTGTTGCCGCTTTTCATCTCCGCAATGGCTTTTTGCAGAGATGTTCTTGTCACACTAATTAGTTTCTGCGCCCGGTCCGATATTTTACCTACCGGGAAAGTAGCGGCGGCATCGCCAAAATAACCTTCGCGGCGAACACCGACATCAATGCTGATTATATCGCCCTCTTTAAGTCTGCGCAAGCCGGGGATGCCGTGCACAACCTCGTTGTTTACGGAAGCACAGATTGATGCCGGAAAATTATTGTAACCGAGGAAAGCCGGTTCAGCACCATGCTTACGGATACATTTTTCTGCAATATTGTCAAGCTTCCCCGTAGTAACTCCAACATCCATATTTTTCTCCATCAGCTGAAGCACTTCGGCAACGATTTTACCGGCTTCGCGCATCAATTGTATTTCCCTGGATGATTTGAACTTGATCATAATCCTTCTCTATTTCATGAATCCGCGATAACTGCGCATTAGCATGTGGCTCTCAATCTGTTTAAATGTTTCCAGGGCAACTCCGACCACAATAATCAACCCGGTGCCGCCAAAAATAATGTTCATCCCGGTCGCCCGTTCCAATAATATCGGAAATACGGCTATGAAAGCCAGTGAAAATGCTCCTGCCGTAGTCAGGCGCGATGTTATCCTGGCCAGGTAGTCGGCTGTCGGGCGGCCCGGCCGTAAACCGGGAATAAAACCGCCGTACTTCTTGATATTACCGGCCACCTGGAAAGGATCAAACTGCACTGCCGTGTAAAAGAAAGTAAACAGAATAATTAAGGTCATATATAATATCAGGTTCAGGTTAGTGCCCCAACCGAGGCTTTCGGCTATCGTTTGCGCAACCGGATGCTGAATAAAACTAACCAGCGTTTGCGGAAAAGTGATTATAACCGAAGCAAATATTACCGGAATAACCCCCGCCTGATTTACTTTCATCGGGATATGCGTAGCCTGGCCTCCATACATTTTCCGGCCGACCACGCGTTTACTGTACTGCACGTTAACCCGTCTTTGGCCCTGGTCCAGGCCGATAATACCGACAATGAGAATAAGTAATATGGCTACCACCAGAACAATCAACCCCATACCGATTTCCCCGAAGCGATACTGCTCAGCCACCATGGCCACGCCCATGGGAAAACCGGCAACAATACCGGCAAAAATGATCAGCGATATACCGTTACCAATTCCTTTTTCTGTTATCAACTCACCCATCCACATTAGAAAAGCGGTGCCGGCCGTAAGTGAAATTATGATTGTAACATAGGAAAGCAGGGATTTGTCAACCACAGCCTCCCCGGCAATTACGGTCGACAAACCAAAAGCCTGGATTAAAGCAATGACTATTGTGCCGTAACGGGTAATTTGCGTCATTTTTTTACGTCCTTCAGGACCTTCCTGGCTCCACTCTTTCAGTTTCGGAATAACTATGGTTAAAAGGTTCATTATAATGGAAGCGTTAATGTAAGGCATGATACCCAGGGCAAATATGGTAAAGTTGGCCAGGTTTCCACCGCCAATTATGTTAACAAAACCAAAAATAGTGTCCTCCTGGAAGAATTCAGCCAACAGTGCTGCATCCACACCGGGTACAGGGATCGCCGAACCGACCCGAAAAACCACAAACATGGCCAGGGTGAAAAGAATTCGTTCTCGTAATTCTTTGATCCGCCATGCTGTACGAATTGTTTCCAGCACTTTAAATCACCTCTGCCTTTCCGCCTGCTGCTTCAATTTTAGCCAGGGCCTGCTTGCTGAAACGGTGAGCCCGGATCTCAAGTTTGCGATCCAGTTCACCATCGCCGAGTACTTTCAGGGGATCGCGCAGATTTTTCAAGATTCCTTCTTCCATTAAAAGATCCGGCGTTACCACTGTTCCATTTTCAAAGGCATTCAGATCGCCTAAATTGACGATGTTCCATCTTTTTTTATGTATATTGGTAAAACCGCGTTTTGGCAAACGCTGGAAATAAGGCATCTGCCCGCCTTCAAAGCCCGGACGTACTCCGGAACCTGAACGTGACTTCTGGCCTTTTTGCCCCCGGCCGGACGTCTTGCCCAACCCTGAGGCCATACCTCTTCCTTTACGTTTAGCAGCTTTCCTGGCTCCCTCAGGAGGCCTTAATTCGTGTAAACGCATCGGCTACACCTCCCTGTAAAACGCTTCTCAAATCACTTGGTTTCTTCCACATTGACTAAATAACCTATTTTATTGGCCATGCCCCTGATTTCAGGCTTATCTTTATGTTCCACCGTCTGACCGATCTTTTTTAAACCGAGCGCCTGCACTGTACGGCGATGTTTCGGATTGCGGGGCAGCGGACTGCGAATCAGGGTGATCAGTAATTTTTTTGCCATAGCAGTTAACTCTCCTTAACCGAGCAGTTTCTCTACTTCAATACCGCGCAGAGAACTTACTTCCTCGGCCCGTTTTAGCGATTTCAAACCTTCCATGGTTGCGTTGACTATGTTGATAGCATTGTCGGAACCAAGGGATTTGGTAAGAATATCCCTCACCCCGGCCAATTCCAAAACCGCCCGTACCGGTCCGCCGGCAATAACGCCGGTACCTTCGGAAGCAGGCTTTAATAAAACTTTCCCGGCCCCAAAACGTCCTGTAATTTCATGGGTAATTGTGCTGCCGACCATGGGCACATTAATCAAATTTTTCTTTGCATTTTCTATGCCCTTACGGATTGCTTCCGGCACTTCGCCGGCTTTACCCATACCTGAACCAACCACGCCGTTATAATCGCCTACAACAACCAGTGCACTGAAGCTGAAACGACGACCGCCTTTAACTACCTTGGCCACGCGGTTGACCTTGACTACTTTTTCTACCAACTCCTGTGATGGTTCTATCTTTGACACCAGTGCGATTCCCCCTTTCTAGAAGTTTAACCCGGCTTCGCGGGCCCCGTCGGCCAGCTCTTTAACTCTGCCGTGATACAGGTAACCGCTCCGGTCAAAAACAATATCCTTAATGCCCTTATCCACAGCCCGCTGGGCCAGCAAAACTCCAACCTTACGGGCGGCTTCACTGTTACCTCCACGATCCAGCTCCGAACGTAACTGGGGATCGACAGTGGAGGCGGCAACCAGGGTCCTTCCAGACTGGTCATCAATCACCTGGGCATAAATATGTTTGCTGCTGCGGAATACATTTAACCGGGGGCGTTCCGGTGTTCCATTTACCTTGGTCCGCACTCTCCGGTGACGCCGCTTCCGGCTGATTAGACGTGATTTTGCTTTAAGCACAATTTTACACCTCCAGGCGACTATTTGCCCGCTTTACCCGCTTTCTGGCGGACTAATTCATTTTCGTAACGAATGCCCTTGCCTTTGTAAGGCTCGGGCGGATAGGTCCTGCGAATTACCGCGGCTAGATTACCCACCTTCTGCTTATCAATACCTTTAACCACTATTTTGGTGGGGCTGGGCACCTCTATAGACATGTTTTCACCGGGAGTAAAGAAAACCGGGTGAGCAAACCCGACGTTGAGGACCAGTTTATCTCCCTCAAGAGCAGCTCTATAGCCCACCCCGACCAATTCAAGGTTGCAGCTGTAACCCTCGATTACCCCTTGCACCATGTTATTGATTAAAGTGCGGGTCAGGCCGTGTAAAGCCCTGTTTTGAGGGCTGTCGGAAGGACGCTTGACAAAAATCCAGCCTTCCTCCTGTTCAATAATCATCTCCCGGTGCAGCTCTCTTGAGAGCTGCCCTTTTGGCCCTGTAACGGTAATATGATTTCCTTTAAGCTGTACCTGAACTTGCTCCGGTACAGCAACAGGCTTTTTACCGGTTCGAGACATCGGTAAACCTCCTCGCTATGCTACCAGATATAGCACAAAACTTCGCCGCCGCTGCCCGTTTCCCGGGCCTGGCGATCACTCATCAAACCCTGGGAGGTAGAAATAACTGCTATCCCCAAACCTCCCAAGACCTTGGGTAATTCATCCTTTTTCACATATACCCTTAAGCCGGGCTTGCTGATCCTTTTCAGTCCGCTTATGATCTTTTCCTGGTTCGGACCATACTTCAAATGAACACGTAAAATGCCCTGTCTTTTATCCTTGATAAACTCATAATCCTTGATAAATCCTTCCTGCTTTAAAATGGTCGCGATCGAACGCTTTACATTAGAGGCAGGAACTTCCACAGTTTTATGCCGAACATTATTGGCATTACGCACACGTGTCAGCATATCGGCAATCGGATCTGTCATCATTGGCAGTAATAACCTCCTCTCATTCTTTCATCATCTACCAGCTGGCTTTTTTTACCCCTGGAATTTTCCCTTCGTTGGCCAGATGACGAAAGCAAAGGCGGCAGAGGCCGAATTTGCGCAAGTAAGCCCGCGAACGACCGCATATGTGGCAGCGATTGTAGCCACGGACCGGGAACTTGGGCTTTCTCTTGGCCTTGGCAATTAACGATTTCTTGGCCATCCTTTCCCTCCTTAAAATACCGCGAAAGCTTTAGTTAAGCCGCCCGGAAGGGCATGCCCATTAAACTTAAAAGCTCGCGTGCTTCTTCATCGGTTTCGGCAGTGGTAACAATGGTTATATCCATGCCGAGTATTCTTTCCACGTTGCTGTACTCAATCTCGGGGAAAATCAACTGTTCTTTGATGCCAATGGTAAAGTTGCCTCGCCCGTCAAAGGAGTGTGGTGATATGCCCCTGAAATCCCTGACCCTGGGCAATGCGATACTAAATAGTTTATCCAGAAAATCATACATCCTGATCCCGCGCAGTGTCAGTTTGCAACCAATCGGGTTGCCTTCACGGACTTTAAAGCTGGCCACCGAGCGGCGCGCCCTGGTAATAATCGGCTTCTGGCCGGTTATGATTGAGAGATCGTTAACCGCTGCATCCAGTATTTTCGGGTTTTCTTTTCCTTCACCCAGGCCCATATTAATCACTACTTTTTCGATTCGCGGCGCCTGCAAAGTGTTCCTGTAGGCAAAACGTTTTTCAAGAGCGGGCCTTACTTCTTCAAGGTATTTCTGCTTTAACCGTGACATATTCCTAGCTATAACCCTCCTTACTTATCCAGCGATTCGCCGCACTTCCGACAAACCCGGATCCGGCGCTCATCGGGAAGAGTTTTCTTGGCCACCCGGGTAGGTTTATTACAAGACGGGCAAAGCGGCATCACTCTTGATGCTGGAAACTCGGCTTCCATCTCTCTAATTCCACCCTGGGGAACCCTACGTGTCGGCTTGGCATGTTTTTTAATGATATTAATTCCTTCCACTTTCACCCGGCCAAGGCGGGGAAAAGTGGCGATCACTTTACCTTTTTTCCCTTTATCTTTGCCGGAAAGGACTAAAACTTTATCTCCCCGGCGAACAGGCATTTTTTTTATTTCCACCGCTTATTCGCCACCTCCATAAGGAACTGCTAAATTACTTCCGGCGCCAGGGAAACAATTTTCATGAATTCTTTTTCCCTCAGCTCACGGGCAACCGGGCCAAATATGCGCGTTCCCCGCGGATTATTCAGTTCATTAATAATTACAGCTGCATTCTCATCAAAATTAATATGGGACCCGTCTCTGCGGTTCAGCCGGCTTTTTGTCCGCACAATAACAGCCCGGACAATTTCGCCTTTTTTAACCACTCCTCCCGGAGTAGCCTCTTTAACCGAACCAATTATAATATCACCGATCCGGCCCGCTTTGCGATTCGATCCGCCCAAGACTCTGATACACAAGACCTTTTTTGCTCCCGAGTTATCAGCTACTTTCAACATGCTCTCGGTTTGAATCATCGTTGCCTCTCCTTTCATCCTCTTTACGACAGGCTCTTCGAAAAGAGGATCCTACAGCTTCGATTTCCGCATGATTTCCACCAAACGCCATCTTTTATCCTTGCTAATTGGCCTGGTCTCCATGATCTTAACAATATCGCCTACCCGGGATTCGTTCTCTTCATCATGCATTTTATACTTTTTAGTCTGACGAATAATCTTACCATACAACGGATGACGGGTAACTCTTTCTACGGCTACAACCCTTGTTTTTTCCATTTTGTCACTGACCACCCGGCCGCTCCGCACTTTGCCTTTAATTGTCATCAAACCGATGGGCCTCCCTTCTTTATCAAGCTCAGCTGAGGGACCGTTCCCTGAGCACAGTTTTAACCCGGGCAATATTGCGACGGACCTCTTTAATACGCATTACATTGTCCAACTGGCCGGTGGCTTGCTGAAAGCGCAGGTTAAAAAGTTCTTCTTTTAACTCTTTCACTTTATCCTCCAGCTCCTGCTCGTTAAGTTCATGCACTTCTTTTATTTTCATTCGGATCCACCACCCGCTTCAGTTCGTTTCACAAACTTGGTCTTGATTGGCAGCTTGTTGGCAGCCAGGCGCAGGGCTTCTTTGGCCACTTCTTCGCTTATGCCGGCCAATTCAAACATAACCCGACCCGGCTTGACCACGGCCACCCAGTATTCCGGAGAACCTTTACCTTTACCCATCCGGGTTTCAGCCGGCTTCTCGGTAACCGGTTTATCGGGGAAAATGTTAATCCACACTTTACCGCCTCTTTTAATCGACCTGGTCATGGCAATACGGGCTGCCTCTATTTGTTGGCTTGTAATCCAGGAAGGTTCCAAAGCCTGCAATCCGTATTCTCCAAAATGGACTGCCGTTGCGCCTTTAGACCGCCCCTTCATCCGGCCGCGGTGCTGGCGGCGGAATTTTACCCGCTTAGGCATTAACATTAACGTCTACCTCCTCCGCAGGTTTCTCATCGCTCGGTTTCGGGGGTAATATTTCACCTTTAAAGATCCAAACCTTGACCCCGATTCGCCCGTAGGTAGTCTTAGCTTCCACAAATCCATAATCGATATCGGCACGTAATGTCTGCAGCGGCACTGTTCCTTCATGATAGCTCTCATTGCGAGCCATTTCGGAACCGCCAAGTCTACCACTGCAAGCAATCCTTACCCCTTTGGCTCCATTACGCATAGTCCGGAAAACAGCCTGTTTCATAGCCCTTCTGAAAGCTATACGCCTTTCGAGCTGTGAAGCAATATTTTCAGCTACCAGCATTGCGTCCATTTCGGGCCTTTTAATTTCAATTATATTCAAATGCACTTTCTTGCCCGTCAGGTTTTCCAACTCCTTGCGCAGCGCTTCAACACCGGTTCCGCCCCGGCCGATAACCATACCCGGTTTTGCGGTGTGAATATTGATTCGCACATTGTTGGCCGCCCGTTCAATCTCTATTCGTGACACGGAAGAACCTTGCAGTTTTTTCTGAATGTAGTCCCTGATATGCAAGTCTTCATAAAGCTGTTCTTTATAATTCTTATTGGCGTACCATCGAGCATCCCAATCCCGGATGACTCCAATTCGGAAGCCGATCGGGTTAATTTTTTGCCCCATGTCTAGACCCCCTTTCTTTCTTTAACTATAACCGTAATATGGCTGGTTCGTTTAAAAATCAAAAAACGCCTTCCCCGCGCTCGCGGCTGGACCCGCTTCATTGTGGGGCCTTCATCAACATAGGCTTGATCGATATAAAGTACACCGCGCCTCATCTCCTGATTATGGACCGCATTTGCAGCCGCGGAATTTACCACCTTGGCTACCGGCGAAACAGCGCCCCGCGGTGTATAGCGCAGTATGCTTAAGGCTTCATCCAGATCTTTATTCCTGATCAGATCAATTACAGCCCTTGCTTTCCGTGGCGCCACGCGTACGTAACGAGCCTGTGCTCTTGCTTCCATCAACATCCTGCCTCCTCTGCTCTACTTAAAAGTAGTAGAGCGTTCGGTATGGTGCCCGTGTCCCCGGAAGGTGCGGGTCGGGGCAAATTCACCCAATTTATGTCCAACCATATCTTCACTGATAAAAATGGGCACATGCCTTCGCCCGTCATGAACAGCAATAGTATGCCCGACCATTTCAGGGAAAATTGTGGAACGACGGGACCAGGTTTTTATAACCTTTTTTTCTCCCTTTTCGCTCATCTGCTCAATTTTTTTCATCAAGCCGGCCTCTATATAGGGGCCTTTTTTTAGCGAACGCGACAATATTAACAACCTCCCTTTCAGCCGGAAACCGGATCACCCACTGCCTGAGCAATCAAGTTTTTCCCGGCTACTTCTTCTTGCGCCGGCGGACGATCAGCTTGTCTGAATCCTTCTGTTTCCGCCGGGTTTTGTATCCCAAGGTCGGTTTACCCCAGGGAGTAACCGGACTTTTCAACCCGATCGGTGCTCTTCCTTCACCGCCACCATGCGGGTGATCACAGGGGTTCATCACAGAACCCCGCACAGTCGGTCTTCTTCCCAGCCAGCGAGCGCGCCCCGCTTTGCCGATGGTCAGGTTTTCATGTTCAACGTTACCAATCTGCCCCACCGTAGCCCGGCAATCAAGCGGAACCAGGCGTACTTCACCCGAAGGTAAACGCACATGGGCCATAGTTCCTTCTTTGGCCGCCAACTGGGCGGCTGCTCCTGCTGAACGGGCCAACTGGCCGCCGTAACCTTTCTTCATTTCGATATTATGCACAAATGTACCCACCGGTATCGAACGCATGGGCATGGCATTTCCGGGCCTGATTTCCACTTTCATCCCGGAAACAACACTCTGCCCGGTACGAAGCCCCATCGGGGCCAATATGTAGCGTTTTTCACCATCAACATAGTTCAACAGGGCTATATGCGCCGAGCGATTCGGATCATACTCTATTCCGGCAACTTTCGCCGGAACATCATCTTTATCGCGTTTAAAATCAATAATCCTGTAGCTGCGCTTATGTCCGCCGCCCCGATGACGAACAGTCATTCTGCCGTAGACATTTCGGCCGGATTTTTTACTTAAGGGAGCCAGTAGCGCCTTTTCCGGCTCTTTTTTAGTAATCTCATCAAATGTCGATACGGTGGCAAACCGCCGTCCCGGTGAAGTGGGCTTAAAATGTTTTACAGCCATTGCGGTACTCCCTCCTCCTACTAGCGGCTTTCAAACAGCTCAATCGGTTTGCTGTCTTCGGCCAGAGTAATAATCGCCTTTTTCCAGGAAGGTTTTTTCCCTTCAGGGAAACGACCCAACCGTTTTACTTTACCCTTGAGGTTTACGGTATTCACCGCTTTAACCTGAACATCAAATATGTCCTCAAGGGCACGCTTGATTTCAATTTTATTCGCCCTGCTTGATACGACAAAAGTATACTTGTTATTTTCCATCATATCGGTAGTTTTTTCGCTAATCAGGGGACGGATAATAATGTCTCTTGAATCTCTCATCCGCCGAACACCTCCTCAACCTGCTGCAGCGCATCTTTGCTCATGACCAGGTAATTATAACTAAGGATGTCCAGCACGTTTAACTGCCGGGCCAAAAGGGTTTTAACTCGCGGCAGATTTCGCGCCGCCTTGATCACGTTCATATCAGCCCGGTCATTGACGATAAGCGCTCCCCCGTCAATTTTCAAATGTTTTAGTAAGGCAACCACCTGTTTGGTTTTCGGTGTGTCGATGGCGAAATCATCTACCACCAAAAGCTTACCTTCTTTAAATTTGTCGCTTAAAGCAGATTTAAGGGCGCTTCGACGCATCTTTTTCGGCACGTTGGTCCTGTAATCACGCGGCTTTGGGCCGAACACAGCCCCACCGCCGACCCATATCGGGGAATTTACACTGCCGTGCCGGGCACGACCTGTTCCTTTTTGCGGCCATGGCTTGTCACCGCCACCCCGCACTTCACTGCGATCTTTGCTTGAAGCCGAACCCTGCCGGCGCCTTGCCGCCTGTGATACAGCCGTCTGATAGAGAGCTCCTTTTTTTAACGGCGCCCCAAAAAGACCGGCCTGGACTTCTATCTCGTCTACCTGTTCTCCGTCTCTGTTGTAAAGCGATATTTTAGGCATGTTCAGGGCATCTCCTTTCCTTGGGCTATCCGTTTACTTTCTTTTTAACCGATTCTTTAACCTCTACCAGCCCGCCCCTGGGACCGGGTACTGAACCCCTTACCAGCAATATGTTTTTCTCCGCATCAGCTTCTATGACGTTGAGGCTCTGAACAGTACGCCGCCAGCCACCCATTCTGCCGGGCAGACGCCGCCCTTTGAATACCCTGGCCGCATCAACGGAACCCAGCGAACCGGGACCACGATTATAGTGAGAACCGTGTGTCTTCGGCCCCCGGCTGAAACCCATTTTTTTAATCGAACCGGCAAAACCTTTTCCCCGGGCTGTCGCGCTGACATCAACATAGTCTCCGGGGGAAAAACAATCGACCTTAATTTCCTGCCCGTCACTGTAAGCAGTAGAATCATCTACTCTAACTTCGCGCAAGTATTGCATCGGATTGGTTTTAGCCCGCTGAAAATGACCGGCCAGCGGCTGGTTAACCCTATTTTTTTTCTTTTCTTTAAAACCAAGTTGGATGCTGTTATAACCATCTTTGTCCATGCTTTTAACCTGGATCACACGACACGGACCAGCTTCCAGGACTGTTACCGGAATCACCCGTCCTTTTTGATCATAAACCTGGGTCATTCCTACTTTTCGCGCCAAAATTGCTTTGTTCATAATAAATAAGGCACCTCCCGTAAATCTCAGCTAGAGCTTAATCTCAATGTCCACACCGGCAGGCAAATCAAGCCTCATTAAAGCGTCAATCGTCTTTGGTGCAGGTTCAAGGATGTCTATCAGACGCTTATGAGTGCGCATTTCGAATTGCTCCCGGGAATCTTTATATTTGTGCGGCGCCTTAATAACTGTATAAAGGCTTCTTTCTGTCGGTAAAGGGACCGGTCCGGAAACATCGGCCCCGGTTCGGCGCGCCGTATCAACAATCTTACCGGCAGACTGGTCCAATAAATGATGATCAAAAGCTCTCAACCTGATCCTGATTTTTTGGTTAACCATGGACAAATCCTCCTTATCGCCTGATTAAATCAGAGCTGCTCCGCAAAAATTACCCGG
>SLRT01000063.1 GCA_007130825.1 Syntrophomonadaceae bacterium
TATCGAAGTTATGGAACAGGACCTGCAGTTCCTGGTCCAGCTCTGGAACCGTATTTTAACCCGCTTTCAACAAAAAACACCCCCGGCTATTATCTACCAGGATTTATCGCTTACCTGCCGCATCGCCCGCGACCTTTTTGTTGAAGAATTCAGCAGTTTCCTGGTCGACAACGAGCATGAATACGATAAAGTTCGAGAAATAGTCGATTATATATCGCCCCATCTGAAATCTAAAGTGAAGCACTATAAAGAAAAAGAGCCGATTTTTGAACGATACGGGGTGGAAATAGAGCTGGAAAAAGCCTTGTCCCGCCAGGTTTGGCTCAAAAGTGGGGGATACCTGGTGTTTGACGAGACAGAAGCGTTAACCGTAGTTGATGTTAACACCGGCCGTTATATTGGACGGCGCAACCTTGCCGACACTATTTTAAAGACCAACCTGGAAGCAGCCGAGGAAATAGCCCGGCAGGTTCGCCTTCGTGATATTGGCGGCATTATTATCATTGATTTCATCGACATGAGCATCGACGATCACAGGCGAAAAGTTATCGATAAGCTTAATGCCTCGACTAAAAATGATCGGACCAAAACCTATGTCCTTGGGCTTACTAACCTGGGACTGGTCGAGATGACCAGGAAAAAAGTGCGCCAGGACCTTTCAGAATACCTGCAACAAGCCTGCCCATATTGTACAGGTTCGGGAAGAGTGCTTACGCCCCTTGTGGTGAGCACGCGGATTGAAAGCGAGTTAAAGCGGCAGCTGCAGAAGGAAAAGAGCAAGGCAGTGCTGGTTGAAATGCACCACGAAGTGGCAGCAATTATTATCGGCAGTGGCGGCGGGAACCTAAAAAAACTGGAAGAAGAATTAAACAGGCGGATCTTTATCCGCGGCGCTGCTGATGTTCATATCGAAAAGTACAGGATTGTGGCCCGGGGAAGTCAAAAAGAGATTCAGGCTTTAGCTTTGCCGGTGAAAGCGGGAGAGATTCATGAACTAACCATCGAAGAGCCGCATTCGACCAATCCAAGCCATGGCATTGCCCGTGTCCAGGGATTTGTAATTAACGTGGAAAGTGCGGGTGACAAGGTTGGCGAGACGGTTAAAGTAGAGATTAAAGACGTCAACCGCACCTTCGCCCGGGCTGTGCTGAAGACATCATGATTAAACTGGCCGAAAAAAGTTCCGAAACAGAAAAATAAACAACCCGGTGCATGCAGGAGATGGCATAGCCAAACGGCATAAAGCTGGATCTGTCCGACAGCGAGCGGAGCCGTTTGCATTTACTAATTTTCCTGCAATATACCGGGAGGATCAATCTAGATAAAGAGCTTTTGACCAAGCAGCGAGCTCTTCCGCCCGATGGATAAAAAACGATCAGGCTCTGCATCCGGAACACGGTTACAGAATTGTCCGCTCCTCCGCAAAGTTTGCCCGTGTGGCTGAAGAGGTATTAGCGCACCATATTACTTTAATAAATCATCCTGCCTTCGACGTAGAGGCGGGTTTTTTCATTTTCCGGGTCAGTGAAAATCTTTTCGGCCGGGCCCATTTCCACTATCCTGCCCTTGTCAATGAATAATACCTCGTCGGCAATGCGGCGGGCCTGAAACACATTATGGGTGACCATGACCACGGTAATTGATTTAGCCCGGTTTAATTTTATAATCATTTCTTCAATCAACTCGATATTGGCCGGATCAAGGTTGGCAGTCGGTTCGTCAAGTAAGAGCAGTTCCAGGTCAAAAGCTACGGCGCGGGCTATTGCTACTCTTTGCGCTTCACCGCCTGACAGGGTATCAGCACGGCGCGCGGCCAAATCTTCCATCCCGACCTGGTTCAGAAGTTTGTCTACCTGCTCGTTGATTTCACTGCGTTTATAACCGCGGGCCCCTAAACCGTAAGCGATATTATTCCAGACGCTGTCCTTTAAAAGCAGGGTTTTCTGGAATACTAAGGCCATCTTGCGCTGCAGCTTCAAGAGTTCCCGTCCGTTAACAGGCAGAGGCAGCCCATGGAAGTAATAAGTGCCGCTGTCAGGAGGCGTCAGCAGGTTGATAATCCGCAGCAGGGTGGTTTTACCGGCCCCGCTCGGCCCGATAATGCCGTAGATAAGGCCTTTTTTAAGACCCAGCTGATCTATTTTCAGCACTTCCCGATCATATTCTTTACTTATTCCAGTCAGTTTGACCAGCATCTTTTCATTATTAATTATCCTGGCCTCCCTTCTGAATATTATAAAGTACGGAGTTAACTATAAATGAAAGAAGCAAGAGAATAATCCCCAGGCCGATAGCCAGCTCAAAATTGCCCCTTCGGGTTTCAAGGACAACAGCAGTGGTCATAACCCTGGTGTGGCCGGCAATATTGCCGCCGACGATCATCACTGCGCCTACTTCGGCTACAACGCGGCTGAAGCCGGTAATAATAGCGCCTAATATACTAAACCGTGACTCTTTAACTACTGTCCAGGCGGCCAGGACAGATCCGGCGCCGAGAGACCGGGCTGTTTCAATAATATCACTGCCTTTTGCCCTTATGCCGACCATGGTTAAGCCGGTAATGATCGGGGTGGCGAGAAAAACCTGGGCAATATCATTGCTGATGGCGTATAGAGCATACCGAGCACTCCCAGGGGACCCATCCTGGAAAGTAAGAGGTAAATGATCAGGCCGCCTACCACAGGAGGCATGCCCATAAAAGTAAAAATAACCTTGTTAATAAAGCGGGTTTTCTTTTCCGGTTTTAAGCCGAGCAGTGTTCCCAGCGGCACGCTGAGCACAGTCGCGATTATAATAGCCGTAATGGAAACCCGCAATGAAAGAAATACGATCTGTAAAAGATCAGAGTCGAATGCTGTTATTAAGCGAAATGCTTCAATTAAACCTTTGCACAGTTCTAACAATTATTACCTCCGTTCCAATAAACTGGCAACGAAATGCCCGGTGTATTTTTTACCTTAAGAATTACCAAGTAATCGAAGTTGCCTGTTTAACAACTAAATAAAGATGGTCTATCTTAGCTGTGGTTTTTAAGTAATCTTTCCTTTGAAAAGAATAGCTATCAGGTCGACTAAGATATTGCCGACCCCCATGACCACCATTATAGTTAAACTGCATGCTCTACTCTAAGCCATATCCCGGATAAAAGAGGGTATCATGGTTAACCTGATAGGAGTTTATCAGCTCTTGACCTTGATCGGACATGATGAAATCTATGTACATGGTGGCAAAGTCATACTCTACATGGCCATGTATATTCGGATTAACGGCCATAATTCCATACTGGTTAAACAAAGCAGGATCGCCTTCGAGGACAATGACCGGGTCGAGGTAATCTTGTATGGAAACATAGGTGCCCCGGTCAGTCATGGTATAACCAAGTATTTCATTGGCCAGGTTTAAAGTATTGCCCATGCCCTGGCCGATAGAAAGGTACCAGTTTTCTCCTGTAGGATCGATGCCCGTATCTTCCCATAAGCGCTCCTCCATGCGGTGGGTTCCGGAGTAATCGCCGCGTGATACAAAGGTGCTTTTGCTTTCAGCGATCAGGGTTAAACCGTCAACAGCTTTATCTGCGGCTTGAATGCCGGCCGGGTCATCTTTATCCCCGACAAATATAAAATCGTTATACATAACATCGTGGCGATCGACAAAGTAGCCTTTTTCAACTAGTTCGAGCTCTGTTTCCCGGTCGTGCACTAATAATACATCAACATCACCACGCTTTCCGGCTTCCAGCACAGCGCCGGTGCCCTGTGAAATCACTTCTACTGTAATACCGGTGGTTTCGGTAAAAAATGGATTAAGAAAATCGAGCAGGACGGAATCGTAGGTGCTGGTAGTAGTTGCCAACCTGATTGCGCTTTCGCTAACTCCCACTCCCGGAGCGTTTTCTTCCGGATCCCGGACAGGTCCGGGACCGTCAGCGCAGCCTGCGGTAACCAGGGCTATACTTAAAGCGAGGAACATAACCGCTGGAAATAAAGGGTTTGTTATTTTGTTTAAATACATTTATAATTCATCCTTTATCTCTATACTTATTATACTTTTGCCTGGAAACAGGGATGTGCCCGGCAAGATAAAATTCCATGCTATGTATTTTTAATTTCCGCGTTCTGTATTTTTATTATGCCGAAAGCACAGGGATCATAAGGTTTGTCTTTCAGCTTGCTTCGTTTGCGAATTTTTTTGCCGCATAACAGCACATAAGACAACCAGTGAGTTTATTTCCCTTTATAGGGTTTTTTGGGCCGGAGTGGCTAAATATGCCAGAATACTTGCCCTTGCGGAGCCGAATTAATAAATCGCAAGCTCCTCCCGGAACATGCGATAATCGATAATCTGCTATCGAACCTTCTTTCCGCAGCGGGAGGCACAGCCGTTTCCAACCGCACCCTATTGTCCATTCCTCGTAAGACCGCCCGGTCTCCTTAGATAAAATAGATCGAAGGAAGAGCCTATTTAATTTTCACTCATGCGCATTCCATAACAAGCTAAAGCTGTCGTCAAGTGATTATTGCTGGAAGTTTTACAAAGGTGTTGATAAGGCAATAAACGTAAAGCTAAAATATACCCTGACTTTTCCCGCAGTTGGCAACTACAACATTGCCGTGCACATTTAGCTCAGAGCAAAGGATGCTTAATGCTGAACCCATGATCTTTAAAACGGGCAAATACACTGCTCTGATGTCTTGCGCAGGCGCTAATTTAATTGACAAAGGCTGGTACGCGTGATAAACTTTCTTTTAGATTAACAACCGCACGAAGATGGTCGGTAAAGCCCCAAAAAATTTGGGCTACCTGATTCGGCGAGTCCTTACAGGGGGTTTGTTTATGTACGCAATTATTGAGACAGGTGGCAAACAGTACCGCGCAGAGGAAGGCAAAACAATCCGCGTGGAAAAATTGCCGGCGGAGAAGGGCGAAACGGTTATATTTGACCGGGTATTAATGTTGAACAACGATCAGGATATGCAGGTGGGGCGGCCTTACCTAAATAACTGCCAGATCGAAGGAAAGGTAGTGGGCACTGGACGCAGGCGAAAAATTACGGTCTTTAAGTATAAGCCTAAGAAAAATTACAGCCGCAAACAGGGTCACCGTCAACCTTACAGTGATGTTTTGATTGGAAAAATCAGCAGTTAAATTTTAATGATAACCTTAATAATGCGCAGGCTTGAAAGAGAGGTGTTCTAAATGGCTCATAAAAAAGGTGTAGGCAGTTCGCGCAATGGTCGTGATAGTAATGCCAAGCGACTGGGTGTAAAACGCTTTGGCGGCCAGGTAGTCAAAGCAGGAAGTATTCTTATCCGGCAGAGGGGAACTCGTTTCCATCCGGGGGTCAATGTAGGCAAAGGCAGCGATGATACCCTGTTTGCCAAGGCCGACGGCCGCGTGATTTTTGAACATACAAACCGTGCTAAAAAACAGGTGAGTGTACTGCCGGTAGATGGTGCAGTGACCAATTAGCTTAGGCGGTCCGGGCTACAGCCCGGGCTTTTGTCTAATTAAACCTCTGTTTTACTGGCGGCGTTGCAGGTGATCGCAGACTAATGTTTGTAGACGAGTTAGAATTTTTAGTGCGCGGAGGTCGGGGTGGTAATGGAGCAGTCTCCTTTCGAAGGGAAAAGTATGTGCCCAAAGGAGGACCTGATGGAGGCGACGGGGGAAACGGAGGCAGCGTTTATCTTTGGGCTGATCTTTCAAAACATAGTTTCCTGGATCTGCGTGACCGTCGTTTGCTTAAAGCGGCTAACGGCGCTCACGGACGAGGCAAGAATCAGCATGGCGCCGGGGGTTCAGATCTCTATGTTCCTGTTCCCGCGGGCACAATAGTACGTGATCAACAGGGCAATATCCTGGCCGATCTGACCGCTTCCGGACAGAGTGTACTGGTAGCAAGGGGCGGAAAAGGGGGCAAAGGTAATGCCCGTTTTGCCAGTGCCAGACGGCGTGCCCCCCGCCTGGCAGAAAACGGATTGCCAGGGGAAGAGAAAACGATTAATCTGGAACTGAAACTGATGGCCCAGGTTGGGCTGGTCGGTTTACCTAATGCCGGAAAATCGACGCTTCTAAGCAGAATAACGGCTGCAAAACCGAAAGTGGACTCTTATCCCTTTACTACCCTTGCTCCCAACTTGGGTATGGTAAAAGTTGGCGATGAGGGTAGTTTCATTGTTGCCGATCTACCGGGCTTGATTGAAGGCGCTCATCGGGGAGCCGGTTTGGGACATCGTTTTTTGCGACATATTGAAAGAAACCTGGTTTTGTTATTTTTAATCGATTTGGCTCCAAATGCCCATCCCGAACCGGTTGAAGCTTACCGGTTGTTAAAAAATGAACTTGCAGTATACAGCTCTCGGCTTGTTGCTTACCCGCGGGTTGTGGTAGGCAATAAACTGGATTTGACCACAGCTGCAGACCAGTTTGCGGTTCTTCGTCAGGCTGTTCTGGAAGATGAAGGTGAAGATACGCCCGTTTTCGGGATATCTGCTTTCACAGGTGAAGGCATGAAAGAATTAATTCCGTTTTTATTTAATAAAGTAAATGAAATAGCCCGGGAGAGCACAGAAGTTGAAACTGAAAAAGTTATCAGGGTAGAAGAAGCGGCCTGGAAGCCTTTGACAATAGAAGTAATTGATGGTGTTTACCGGGTAAGCGGGACCGAAGTTGAAAAAATGGCGGCGAAAACAGATTTTGAAAATGAAGAAGCCCTGCGCCGTTTTCAGAACTTTACCCGTTTTATCGGCCTGGAAAAAGAATTAAAGAAAAAAGGCATTAAAGAAGGCGACACGGTGCGTGTAGGCAGTGAAGAGTTTTATTATTATGAATAACAGGGAAAGGGAGCTGCCCCAGTGTTTTTTTTCCGCAATAACGGTGATAATGCCAAGTTAAATGTAGGTTTAATGGGCGGGACTTTCGATCCGATTCACATGGGCCACCTGGTAACTGCAGAAGAAGCGAGGCAGCAATTTGACCTCGATTACGTTGTTTTTGTCCCGACCGGGACTCCACCCCACAAAGAAACAGGGAAAATATCGCTGCCTGAACATCGCTACCTGATGACATCTCTGGCAGTTATGTCCAATCCCTATTTTTTCGTTTCTACAGTTGAGATAAATTCCGAAGGGCCAACCTATACTATAGATACAGTCAGGCATTTTTCCTGTGGCGAACGCGAGGGGCCGGGGGTGTTTTTTATTACCGGCGCCGATGCCATACTGGATATATTCACCTGGAAAGAATACGAGAAGCTGTTGAGTCTCTGTACTTTTATCGCTGTTTCAAGGCCCGGTTATTCACTTGACCGGTTTTGGGATATCCTGGACCGGAACTGTCCCGGTATGAAACATAAAGTCCACCTGTTAGAAATACCGGCGTTGGCAGTATCTTCAACTTATATCCGGGAACGGGTGACTTTGGGTAAAACAATAAAATATTTAACCCCGGAACCGGTTGAACAATTTATAAAAAAGCATGGTTTATACCTTTCCGGCGAATAAATTAAGGTTTTACTGACCTGGAAACAGGTTATAATATAAGCGGAGGTGTATTTTAAAAATGGTAAAAACCTTGTATGTTGGCAACATTCCCTGGAGCACGAAGGAAGACGATTTAGAAAAATTATTTTCGGAGTTTGGAGAAGTAGTTGAATGCCGCATTATTACCGAGAGGGCTACAGGGCGCTCCCGCGGATATGGTTTCGTTGAAGTAAACGATGACCAAATGGAAGAGATTATGGATAAGACAAACGGGGTCGAGTTGGAAGGGCGTAAACTGGTTGTCAACGAAGCAAAACCACGTGAACAGTAGAAATTGTGAATTATTTTATTTATCTATTGGGTGTTTTTAGAAATAGCGGATTTTCATTTTTAATTAATCAAATGCTTTAAAAGCCGGGATTATTTAATGCCACATGAACAGTATCGAAGATTAATGGAAGAAATGCTCGATAATAAATTATACCGGCATTCCCTGGGTGTGGCCGAAGCCGCAGCATCTTTAGCGGAACGATATCAAGCCGATGTTCAGAAAGCTTATTTTTCGGGCATTGTTCACGATTATGGCAAACGTTATTCAAGTAACGAGTTAATTGCCAGGGCAGACCGCCTGAAAATAACTTTGGATCGGATTACCCGCCAGGAATCACGTTTACTGCATGCTCCTGTCGGCGCCGCCTTACTAAGAGCGGAGCTGAACATAAATGATCCCGAAATTCTCCGGGCTGTAGCTTATCACACCACCGGTAGAAATAGAATGAGCGGGTTGGAAAAAGTGGTTTACCTGGCTGATTATATTGAAAAGGGCCGGAAATTCCCCGGGGTAGAAAATATCAGGCAGATTGCCCGTAAAGATATCGATCGGGCATTACTGGCGGCGGTTGAATTTGCGATCGGATCAGTTATGGAAAGAGGGTTGATGCTGCATCCGCGATCGGTTGCTTTCCGCAATTACCTTCTGGCCTCTCTAAGGAGCCGGAAGCGAAAAAGCTGCCTTTGATAAGCAATGATTTATCCAAATAGCATCATAGCGCAAGATAAACATGTATTATTTGGAGGTGATTATATTTGATACGGGAACCAGACAGTGGCTCCCGGAAGTTGGTTTCGTTGGCTGTTAAACTGGCGTCGGAGAAAAAAACGCAGGATATGCGTTTATTAGAAGTGGGCCGGACATCGATTATTGCCGATTATTTTTTAATCGGAACCGGTGCCACAGCAATTCAGGTTCATGCAATCTGTGATCATCTCTCCGAAAACCTTAAAAAAGCCGGCTATTACGCTTCACGGATTGAAGGTTATCGCGAGGGCTGGTGGGTTATTTTGGATTACAGTGTTTTGGTTATCCATATTTTCCAACCGGAATCACGGGATTTCTACGACCTGGAAAGGCTTTGGTCCGAAGCGCCGGTGGTTAATTTGGAGGAGGATAATAATAAAGCTTATTTTACTTCGGAATAGCAGGATTTATGGGCGAACGGTGATTTAATAATGGAGAAAAATTCTTTGCATAAAGCTATTGTGGAAAATGCTTTTGAGAGAATGGATCCGGCTGGAAAGAGCTGCTTTTTTTTGTCGCTAGCTGCTACCCGGCTGTTGGCCCGTAAACATAAACTTACTACGCGCCTGATTGAACTGGCTTCACTGGAAGCTGCAGTTGTTCCCGAGCGCTACCAGCGTAGTATAGGCACGCTAGGCCTGGCGGGACAGATCAAGTTGCTTGATTCCACAATTGGAGTGGCAGGCGCCGGTGGATTAGGCGGTTTTGTCCTGGAGCTCTTAGCCCGTATGGGCGTGGGTAAAATGATTGTAGTTGACGGGGACAACTTTTCTGACAGTAACCTTAACCGCCAACTGCTGGCTACTGAATCATCGTTAGGGCAGCCTAAAGTTAAGGAAGCAGAAAAGCGAATAGCCGCCATAAACGGATCTGTAGAGATGGTAGTTCATAACTGCCGCGGCAATCTTAAAAACATGCCTGAGATATTTTCAGAATGTAACCTGGTCATTGACTGCCTCGATAACCTGCCTTCCCGGTTTGATGTGGAAAAAATATGCCGGCAGTTGAATATTGTCATGATTCACGGGGCCATTGCCGGTTTTATCGGTCAATTGGCTGTAATCAGGCCGGAAAGTCCTTTACTGTCGAAGATCTATGGTAACATTGCCGAAAGCGGATTGGAACAGGGTGTAGAGGTGCAGCTCGGTAATCCGGCTGTAACGCCGGCCATGTTGGCTTCATTTCAGTCGGTTGAAGCAATTAAATATTTGGCCGGTTTGGAAGATGTCTTACCCGGCAATAAAATGTTAATTATCGATATGCAGTCAGGCGGATCTTATCAGGTTGTACTGAGCGGATAAATATTATTACAGCCAAGCACTAATCGGTAAGATTTTGTCGTGAGTGAGCCGATCTCCCTTTCGGTTAGATTTTAAATGAGTGATCGCTCCGGCTATTGACAATACTTAAAACCGTGCATATAATGTTACATGTACTCGAGGTGCCCAATAGTATTCGATGAAGGGGAGTAGTAAGCAGTACTGTGCTTTCAGAGAGCCGGAAACTGGTGAAAACCGGCAGGCAAAGCTGCTGAACTCGTCCCGGAGAAGCAGCGGTGAACAGTCAATAATCGCTGCCGCAGGACCGGCGTTAACGGTTTAAGCGGGTAATAAACGGGGGGCTGTGGCGCAGTGGGAGCGCGCTTCCTTGGCATGGAAGAGGTCGCGGGTTCAACTCCCGCCAGCTCCACCATTTTTTTGACCAACAAGGGTGGTACCGCGGGTATAATTCCGCCCCTTAATCAGGGCGGTTTTTTTATTTGATACGGGAGGTATGATTTTCATGACGACCTACAATGCAACCCAGATCGAGGAAAAGTGGCAGAAACTATGGAAAGATCAAGATTCTTACCGCTCTGAAGCAAACAGTTCAAAGACGAAATATTATGTTCTGGAGATGTTCCCTTATCCTTCCGGAAAGCTGCATATGGGACATATGCGTGTCTATTCGATCGGTGATGTTTTAGCCCGCTTCTTGCGCATGCGCGACTACAATGTTATTCATCCAATGGGTTGGGATGCTTTTGGTCTGCCTGCTGAAAATGCCGCTATTGAAAATAATGTTAACCCGGCGCATTGGACTGCCCGGAACATCGAGCATATGAAAAGACAGCAAAACAGGCTCGGGGTCAGCTATGATTGGCACCGGGAAATAAACACTTCTTCGCCCGACTATTACCGCTGGTCACAGTGGTTGTTTCTGCTTATGTATCGGCGTGGTTTGGCCTATAAAAAGAAATCAGCTGTAAACTGGTGTGGGACATGCGCCACGGTCTTAGCCAATGAACAGGTCGAAAAAGGCTTGTGCTGGCGATGCTCTTCCCTAGTCGAAACCAGGGAACTGGAACAATGGTTCCTGCGCATTACCGGTTACGCCGAAAGACTTTTATATGATCTCGATCAACTTTCGGGATGGCCGGAACGGGTCAAGTTGATGCAGCAAAACTGGATCGGCCGCAGTGAAGGGGCAGAAATTGCTTTTAAAGTCAAGGAATTTCCCGAAGAAGAAATCCGCACCTTTACGACCCGTCCCGATACTCTTTTCGGAGTTACTTATATGGTAGTGGCTCCGGAACACCCCCTGGTAAAGCCGCTTGTCACCGGTACGGAACAGGAGGAAGAAGTGCTTGATTTTGTTTCCAGGGTAAGGCAGGAAACCGAAATTGAACGGACTGCCGAAGAAGCGCCCAAAGTAGGACTATTTACCGGGCGGCATGCTGTCAATCCAATAAACGGAGAAGAAGTGCCGATATTGGTCGGCAATTATGTCCTTATGGCCTATGGCACTGGAGCGGTAATGGGTGTTCCGGCCCATGATCACCGGGACCTGGAATTTGCTCATAAATATAAATTACCAATCCGGGTCGTCATTCAACCGGAAGATCAAGCAGAACTGCCTAAAGAAACCATGACAGAAGCTTATGTCGGCGAAGGCCGTATGGTTAACTCCGGTTCTTTCAATGGTCTAAAAAACACTGCGGGGATCAAAAAAGTAACCGAGCACCTGGAACAGCAGGGAAAGGGTAACTTCCGGGTAACTTACCGGCTTCGAGACTGGTTGATTTCCCGGCAGCGTTACTGGGGAACGCCGATTCCGATAATCTATTGCGAAAAATGCGGCGCTGTACCGGTGCCCGAGCCGGAATTGCCGGTAGAGCTGCCCCGGGAAGTGGAACTATTCGGTGACCGGGTGCCCAGCCTTGCTCATTATCCTGATTTTGTTAACGTAGATTGTCCTGATTGCGGCGGCAAGGCCCATCGCGAAACGGATACCATGGATACATTTATCTGTTCGTCCTGGTATTTTCTGCGGTTTACCAGCCCAAACTGTGATCAAGCGCCTTTTAATGCCGCAGATGTTGATTACTGGATGCCGGTAGACCAGTATATCGGCGGTATAGAACATGCCGTGCTTCATTTGCTTTATGCCCGCTTTTTTACCAAGGTCCTCTATGACGCCGGCATGATCAAGGTCAATGAACCTTTCAACAGGCTTTTGGCCCAGGGCATGGTCTATAAAGATGGGGCTAAAATGTCGAAATCAAAGGGCAATGTCGTTACACCCGACGATATTGTTGAACAGTACGGTGCAGATACCGGTCGTCTTTTTATCCTTTTCGCTTCCCCTCCGGAAAAAGATCTTGATTGGAACGAGCAGGGAGTAGAAGGATGTCATCGCTTTTTACGCCGGGTATGGCGGTTGGTTACGGAATACGCTGATGAATCGTCCATTGTAAAAAGCAAAAATGATCAAGGAGAAAATGAAACCGAACTGCGGCGCAATTTACATGCTGCAATTAAGAAAGTAACCACTGATATTGAAGAGCGGTTTAACTTTAATACGGCAATCAGTGCGATCATGGAGCTGGTTAACGCAATATATGCCTACCGGCAGGCAACCGGCAAAGAAAATTATAACTACGAGGTTCTGCAGGAAACACTGGAAAAAGCCGTTATCCTGCTGGCTCCTTTTGCTCCTCATATTGCCGAAGAATCCTGGGAGATACTGGGCGGCAGGGGTAGTGTTCACCGGCAGCACTGGCCGCAGTATGATTTAAAAATGCTCGAGGTCGACCAGGTTGAAGTGGTTATCCAGGTTAACGGAAAAGTGCGCGGAAGAATAACCGTGCCCACAGACAGCAGTGAAGAGCAGTTGATTAAA
>SLRT01000091.1 GCA_007130825.1 Syntrophomonadaceae bacterium
CTAATTATCATCTTTGATTTGTTCTGTCCAGTGCTTTTTGCGAAAAAGTTTTTTTCGTTGCCCTCGCAATCACTGCCATACTGGCTTATTTATTTTCATGCGTCAGTTCTGGAGAGAAACCCGTTCAGTTTTTTTATCGCTTAAAGTCATTTTCATGCTACTGTCACCTCAATATATGACGTAATTATTTTAATCCCGGAAACTCCTAAACGCCTGCTCCAGCTGCTCATCGACAATGTGCGTATAAATCAAGGTAGTTGATATCGACACGTGACCGAGGGCCTTTTGAACCAGGCGGATGTTTTTAGCGTCTCTTAAAAGGTCGGTGGCAAATGAATGCCTCAGAGTGTGCGGATGCACGCCTTTTTTAATGCCTGCCTTAACCGCGTAGCGTTTAACAAACTCGCGCACGTAGCGGTCGCTCATGCGGCCGCCGGCCAGGGTACAGAATAGAGAGTCGATCCCCGAGCCGGTAGATCCCGTGCCAGCTCAAGCTGTCGAGAATCTGATGAATATGTTGCTCGATGCAGACTTCTTCATAACTTCAGGCGGCTCGCTGGTTAGCAAGCTGCGCGCTGAAGTGGTCGAGCGCACTGTCGATGAAATCGATGACTACACCGCGTAAAAGCTGGTTTAGCATACATTAAGGAAAAGGGCAGCGGCATATTGTGTAGCTGTCCTTTTAACTACAAATGAAGGTGTAGCGGTGTTTAATGAACTGACACCGATTATTGCAAATCTGGGATTTCCGATCGTGGTGACATTGTACTTGCTCATGCGGGTTGAAAAGAAACTGCAGGAATTAAGCGCTAATGTTGCCGAGGTATGCAAGGCTATCAGCAGACTGCTTTAGAAAGGTTGGCCCGGCTGCGCCGGGCCTTCTTACCTCCCTGGGCCCGGGACACCCAGGCAGGCCTCCGGACCCGTAACGCTCCACCCTGCAGGCCTCTGCTGGCGGCCAGGGCCCGGGGTTTGCTGGGTTGAGCAGAACCGATATTGAAAGGATTGTCACACGGTCTGCCGTCCACTAGACAATTCTTAAATAACATCTATAACAGGGTAAATACATGAGTGCACTGCTTGCCTTGACGGTTGGATGTCATTTTTATCTTGAACTGTTCAGCGAGCCATCTTAAATTACTGCTCCGGCACCCTAAGGGGCAAATATCAAAACCCAATTACTGTAGGCCAACTCATATTTTTCTCCAAATGAAGCCTCTTCGGGGATAGGTTTAGAACCTTCCTCGTAAATGCTCTTCAATTTGTCTGCTGCCTGTTTGCCCATATGTTGGATAATAAACGGAATGTGTACAGTTTCGACCAGGCTAAGCCTGTCCAACACAGCATTATATTTTTCCTCAATGGGCATATCGATAATAACAAACATTTATCCGACGCTCCCTTTTTTTGATAGATGCTTAAACTTCCCTATCAACTACCCCATTTTTTTTAATCCAATCCAATCCTTCTTCAGCGGTGATTGCAGTAAATATTTTTTTGTCAAAGCTATCATCCCAAACGCCCTCTATGTGCATAATAGCTTCAAAGCTATCGGCTTCAAAAATGCTGATAACTTTGGGGTCATTTGTTGGGAGCCAATACTCACCAATCATTTTTTCCCCTTCGGGGATTTCCCACTGTGTGCGCAGGGCCATTCCAGACTGTTATTTTCCTTCCCTCAATCTAATTAAAGCAACAAACAGCATGTTCTTGTAGATGTAGATAGTAGATAAGGCAGTTAAGAATTTGCTTTTCTGCTGGGGTTATAATAAACTGATGCTCCCGTTATCCTTTTACCTGCCTGAAAGTTTCCTGCCGAGTCTATAACCACTTATGATCACCGGTGTCTGGCCACCACACGGAAATGTCCAAGCCGAGCTTAAGTAAAGGTTTTTAATGGGAGTTTTTTGAGACATCCTGTTAAGCGGGGAACCCTGATCAACTGTATTTGCCCACCCATATGGAGCGCCATCTGTATTTCCGGTATAACGTTTTAGCGTCAGCGGGGTCGCAACCTCTAAGACTTCAATATGTTTCGAAATTGCTGGAATTATTTTCTCGGCCCTTTCTATTAACAGCATAGCCATTCTTTCTTTTTCTTTATTGTATTCCTCCTTGTTTCCCTTCAAATAATCGTTTTCATAATTTCTCCAGTAATCGAAGCCTTGAACCTGTGCGATGCCCATAACAAACTTATTTCCTTTGGCAAGCGTATCATCTATATTGGAGTAAAGAGTCACAACAAAACCGGCTTTATCAGCTTCACAATTCATACTCCATCTGTAATCCTCGTCGAGATTATAAGTGTTTAAAGCAAAAACCGCATGGTCTTCCCTGTTTTCAAGCTTTGTTGTAAATTCTTCGTTCAGCCCTAAATAAACACAAAAAAGGGAGATTGAACGTTCCATTTTATCCATTCGCTTTAAAAACCGCTCAGGAAGTTTTTCTTTCCCGATAAGGTTAATAAAAGTTTCCTCTGCACAAGCGTTGGAAATGATCTTACTACCGAGGAATTTTTCTCCTTTCCTGGTCACAACTCCGACAGCCCTTCCATTCTCAATGACAATTGAAGAAACTTCCGAATTGAGTACCACTTCTCCATTGTTCTCTTTTATTACGTTTACGAAGGAATTAGTCATTACCTGATTGCCGCCTTTTGGATAATACGCACCCTTGAAAAAGTCAAGATTGGGAAACACAGAACATATAATATTTAGTCTGCTTGGAGGTAACCCATAGAAACCCCAATTCCCAATTAAAGTTGCCTTCAACTTCTCATCATTTAAGTGTTTATTAAAAAACTGTGCCCCGGTTTTATTAATAACAGGGAAAAGGCCTCTATAAAGTAGTGGGAAGAAAGGTAGTTGCAGCCAAAATGGAGTTTTTGAAATAAAAAATCTAAAGATATCGTTATAGATGATTTCTGCCTCTTTGAAGAGTTCACTAATGCCTTTTTTTTCTTGTGGAAAGCTTTTCTCTAAAACAGACCTGACTTCACCCAGGTCTCCACTGGGCAGTCTTATATCTAGGTCTGGGAAAATGAATCTTACGAAATATTGTAGTTTTAAGAATTCTACCTGGTCGCCAACCCCACACCATTCAAGAAATTTGTAAATATTTTGCCCTTTACCTACGCCATTTATCACATGAAGAGCTGCATCGAAGGTAAAACCACCTCGTTTAAAACTCGTCGCATAACCTCCCGGCAGGCTATGCTTTTCTAAAACTAATACTCTCCACCTATTTTTAGCCAGATACGCACCACACGAAATACCACCGAGCCCAGAACCAATAATAATAGCATCGTACAAAATGCATATCCCCCTTTTCCCCATGGAAGCCACTTTAGATAATAATTTGATTAAGCAGATAGTAGTTAGTCAGTAGACAGTGTAGTAAACAGTAAATAGTAGATAATGTTGATAAAACTTATAATTTTCTGATGAGATTATAATACTATGATATTCTGTAGCAGGTCAACTGTTTTCGGCAAAACAAAGAAGGTTGATAATAGATGTAGATAAGCATTATCGCTATATAGGCCATATATAACAATAAGGCATCTTCGGGCGTTACCCGGCTTGGCGGCCAACCCGGGTTAGCCTGATCCCGCAGTCCGCCATGGGGCCTTTTTTTGGCTCCGCCCCTGAGCCAAAAAATGGCCGGCCAGCTATGCTGTCCCCAGATTGGCCGCCGCTTTAGGTTCCTGTAAGACCTGGGGCTGTAGACAATTATCTCCACTTAAGAAAACTTACCTTCAAAGGGTTTTTTTATATGCCTTCGGTTGCTTCAGGTTCCCCGGGCTCTTCGGTTTCTTCAGTTTCATCCGGTTCTTCGGGCTGATCCGGGTCTTCAAAATCCTCCGGATCTTGTGGATCTTTTGGATCTTTGTGCTCTTCTTCCGGCTCTGCTTCTTCTTCCTTCGGTTCATCTTCCTTCGGTTCATCTTCCTTCGGTTCTTCTTCCTGCACCTCTTCTGGTTCTTCTTCATTAATCGGCTCTTCACCAGCTGGTTCTTCTGCTTCTTCGTCAATTTCTTCGGGAACCGGTTCCGGATCCGGTTTTTCAGTTTCAATATTAACCGGCCCGGGCAGGGTCATCTGAGATCTTTTTTCCACGGCTACCCCGAAAATCTTTTCAATTATATTTACTCTTTCTTCTTCATCGATCACTAAATACCAGATGTTTTGTCCGCCCCGATCGGAAAGTTGTCCGCTGCCGCTAAAAACTTCGGTCTCACTCTCCTCCAGGTTTATCCGCAGCCCAAAAAAACCGAGAGCAATTACCTGGGCTAAATTAAGCTCTGTTTCTGCATTAGCACTGACTGCCCGGTAAAGACGTGGTATCTTTGGTATATTTTCAACCTGGCGCATTTGATCGAAAAAAGCGAGAGTTATCTTTTGCTGCCGCTCAGTCCGTCCCCTTTCGCCTCCCTGGAAACCGGCCCGGTTGCGCACGTAATCCATAAACTGCCTGCCGTCCAAAAGCTGGTAACCTTCATCGACCAGCAGCCGGCCGCGACCAAAATCACAGCGCACCTCAACATCCACATCGTAATAAATACCGCCGATACTGTCGACGATTGCCTCGGCCCCGTCCATATCAAGAACAACATAGCCGTGCAAGGGCACTCCGCCCAGAAAATCCATAATGGTTAACAACGTGGTTTTTAGGCCGCTTTCATGTGGATCTTCATCTTCTCCGGCCCGGTAGTAACCATGCATATAGGAATGGTTAATTTTGTCCCCGGTTTCTGTGCCGTGAATCTTCACATAACTATCCCGCGGAATATTAACCAGTGAGACCTGTCCGGATCGGAAATTGATCGCTGCAATTAAAATTGTATCCGGGCGATAAATACTGTACTGCTTGTCCCGCGCTGCCGAACGATCAAAACCAAGCAGGGCTATGTTTACAGTCTCTGTGCTGTAACGCTGTAAAATAGAGTTGGAATCACTTTCGGGATAATGTTCATCTAAAGCTCCGGGAAAACCAGACCCGGCGCCAAACAATAAACCGGGAAAGCAAGCAACGAGAACACCGGTTAAAAATACAAGAATAAGGATTATTAAAAGTAATTTATAGATAAAGAAACTACGCTTTTTTTTCTTTTTCTTTCCCATTTTAACTTCCCCTTTTAAATTAGTTACCAGCTGACCGGAACGGCTCCAATGCACGAAAATTAAGCTGACCTAACCTGGAAAAGCCAGTGCCATAAAGCCGGATTTCAAAATGACCCCTGCTAAACTTATCGTGCACGGCGTTCGCGGGATTGCAATAAAAAAGTCCTGCCAAAATGAACAGCACTTCAGGGTTAAGGACCTTAAGGATCAGTAAGTGCTGATTTTATGCAGAGGGAAGAATCTCAAGATCACCCTGCCCTGAATGTTTTCAGTCGGAACAGGGCCGATTTCCCGACTGTCACTGCTTCTATTCCGATTGTCTCCCATAAAAAAGATATGGTCCTCAGGGACTACTACCGGCTCAAATGCAGAAACCATATTCCCTGCGGTATACTCTTCTACCAGTTTACGGCCATTACGGTAGACCTTGCCTTCTTCGTACTCAATATGGTCGCCGGGCAGACCAATGACCCGCTTAACCCAGAGATGTTCGTTGTAATCCCCCAGGATGATTGAAACCAAAGGGTTTTCAATCAACCTGTCCCCAAAAGACCTTTCCCGTTCCACCCTGTTGTCAACGATAAGAATATCCCCATAATCGGGTTCCGCATTAAAAATATAGGGAGTAAGAAATACTAACACCCGGTTGCCTTCCCGGTCAAAAGTTGGCTCCATCGAAACATCGTTGATTTTATATGTCTGGATAAACAGGGTGCTGATCAACAGGGTAAATAAAATGATCAGACCAATTTGTTTGACCCAGGAAATCAGCAGGGCGGCGCCTTTTTCTTTGCTCATAAAAAATATACCCCTTTGCTTGGTTAAGATAACCAGTCTAGATTATAGCATTCAAAAATATATATTGTTAGGGGTAGAATAAACACTGCTGTAAATATATTGTACAAGGTGTTTAATAGCGATTATAAAAAATTTAACCCGGGACTGAACCAGCTTATTATTTATGGCATAAATGGTCAGCTCCAGTTAATTAATTTACCATGTGCTTTTTATCGATTTATGATAAAATTATAGATATGTTTTTGCAGAAAACAGCCACTTTAACGATGCGCCTGTTCTTGTCGGGTTAACCACTGCCTTAACCCGGGCACAGCCGATCCTTTCCTGGATGATACAAACTAAAGAGGTGAAGAATAAACCATGCAAACTATATTTTATCCGGAGTCAATCGTAATTATCGGTTTGTCGTCTAAACCAAGCAATATCCCCAGGCTAACCCTGGAGAATTTGCTGCGTTGGGGTTACCGGGGAAGAATTTTTGGGTTAAATGAAAGAAGCAATGATGTTCATGTCGACGGAATAAAGATGTATAAGAATATTGAAGATCTACCAGAAATCCCCGATATGGCCTACTGCATGACACCGGCCAAACTTATTCCGGACATGATGGAACACTGCGGCAAATTTGGCATCAGAAGGATGGCTATACCTTCGGGTGGTTTCTCCGAATACAGCGATGAAGGCAAGGAACTTAGCGATAGGCTGCTTGCCCTGGCCAAAAAACACGGGATTCGCTTTGTCGGACCCAACAGCGTTACTGTGGCCAACACCGAAAACGGTCTCTGTCTGCCCTTCGTTGCCCTGCATAAAGCTCCCAAGGGCGACATGTCGATCATTTCCCAGAGCGGCGGCGTAGCCCTGACTATGCTTAATTTTCTAGCTGATGAAAAGATTGGCCTGGCAAAGTTTGCCAGCATCGGCAATAAGCTTGATCTGGATGAAGTCGATTTCCTGGAGTATTACGGGGAAGACCCGCAAACCAGGACTATATGCGTATACCTGGAAAGCCTGGATCGAGGCAGAGATTTTATCGAAACAGCAAAAAATATTGACAAGCCGGTTATTGTTTACAAAGCAAGTGTCACACCAACAGGAAACAAGGCAGCGATGAGTCACACTGCGGCAATTAGCAGTGATGAGAGTATCATCAATTCAGCTTTCGAAGAAGCGGGCATAATCCGCATCGATAACTTCATGGATTTTGTAGAGGTTACCAAGGCTTTTCAGCTGCCGCCAATGAAAGGGCGTAGGATTATGGTCATGAGCCCTGCTGGAGGCTTTTCCGTAATGGGCGCCGATCTTTGTGAAAAAGCGGGTTTCGAATTCGCCGATATGGGCGAACAGTTTTACGAAAGCCTAAAACAGTTCAGCAATGCCGGCGTGATAAATTTCTCCAATCCCCTGGATATGGGCGACATTTACGACCCACAACTAACAGCCCACGTGATCTATTCAGTTATGCACTCCGACCAGGTAGACGGTTCGCTTTATATCAGCCAGCGGCCGCATATGCCCCAGGGAGACAATATATTCCAGAGGATGTTTTTGACCGACCTATCCAAGGAAGCCTGGGGATCTATCCTGTCGGGGGGGAAACCGCTTGGGGTATGTCTTTTCGGCCCCACCCGCGTGATTCAGCAGAGTAAACGCAACGTGCAATTCCCTGTGTTCAACAGCCCGGAAGAAATGATCAGGGCACTTTCCATGCAAATGAAATATCACGAACAGAAAAAGATAGTTGAAAATAAAGGGAAAATAGCGCCGCCTGATAATTTTGACCGGGACACAGCAAAACAGTGGATGGCTAATAAAGAAGGCGATTACGGGGAAGAAACACTTGATCTTCTAAGTGCTTACGGTCTGCCCACAATCGCTTCCAGGACTGCGGAGAGTGAAGCGGAGGCGGCTGCCCGGGCCCGGGAACTGGGTTATCCGGTTGTGATGAAAGTTATATCCCCCGATGCTCTGCATAAATCGGATGCGGGAGGAGTTCTGCTCGGCCTGGAAAACCAGGAACAGGTAAAAACAGGATTTAAAACCATTCGTCAAAACCTGCTTGGCTATAAAGAGGAAGCCCGATTTGGCGGGGTAAGAATCCAGCAAATGGCCAAAGAGGGCTATGATATGTTCATAGGGGGCAGGCAAGATCCTTCTTTCGGGGCAGTGGTATTCTTTGGAATGGGCGGCATCTTTATAGAGATATTCCAGGATGTTGCCAATGCGATCTGCCCGGCAAAGGCTGAAAGCGTGGAAAGAAGGGTAAAAAACCTGCAATCAATTAAAATTCTTGAAGGACAACGCGGTAAAGCACCCGGAGATGTGCAGGCCTTCATCGACACGGTTGTTCGAACATCACACCTCCTGGCCGACTTCCCCGGCATTAAGGAACTCGATATCAACCCGGTCCGGGTTTTTCCCGCAGGTGAAGGTGTTATGGCCCTTGATGCCAGGGTTCGAATTTCTGTTTAACCGCGTTTGTTCCTGATAATCCCGGAACATGTAATTATTTCAACCCCTTGTTGTTCGATTCCGTCAAGAAGCAGGTTCATGCCCACAGAATCGCTGGCGATATGTCCGGCTATGACTATGTTTATGTGATGCTTTTCGGCCTGCTTGCGGTTTTTTTCGCTGATGTGCATGCAGACAATAGTGCCAACCCCCGCCTGGGACAACCTGGCATAAGCCTTGTCAGAACCACCGGTGCCACCGGTCATATCGACCAGGACTTTGCCGGCACGGCGCTCCTTACCGCCTAAAACAATCTCCGGGCCGGCGCTTTGCTTTGCCGCTTCCCCATATTCGGGAATATCTTTTAATAATCTGAGGATATCGCCCAGCGTCCGTGGCTCCTCCTTGTCAAATAATTCCTGTAAAAAAGCAGATACCTGGTTGTCAGCAACAGTGTGCGCGCTCATCATGGCGATATCGAGAATTTTTGCCGCATCGATCGCCCGGTTATGGTTAAGAGGCATCAGGCCCCGCTTAACCTCGCTGATCCGGGAAGCCATAATTCCTTCGGCAACATTTATCGGCACCCCGTAACGGGCCAGGATATCTTCCTGCAGGTGCATTACATAATGAAGGCCGGCCAGAGCTTTTCCTTCAGGGTGGTGAGTTATGATCAATTCCACCGGCCGCCCCTTTTCGGCAAGGCGATCAGCGAGCAGTACTTCCCCCACTTCCATATCGACTCCAACCATCATCCGCTTGACCCTGGTCTCTGGATCACCGCATAGAATACGCGTATCGCTATAGGGGTTGGTTAAAGATTCCAGGTCAAAGTCTTTTTTCTCATTTTCTTTCATTTCATCATATTTTTTCTTCTCCCTGGCCAGCATTTCTTCGACACCTTCCCGCTGCCGCGGGTCTTTTTCAATGCCCCTGTATACAACATAATCGTAAATTTCTTTAATCTTCATGTTTCCAACAGCTCCTTAATGAAAGTTTAATAAAAAATAATCCTATTTAGAAACGCCTTTATTCTGGAAAGATAATTTTCATGCCGGTACGCAGCCTGCAGAACCGTTCTCCCAGCTCCGTAAGCATTTTCGCTTCCGCTTTCAAACCGGTACAGTGGCCGGTATAAATCTTTTTCACGTTCATGGTGATTAACGCTTTCACTGTCTTATTGATCCTTTCTTCATCAGCATCAACCAGGTGAAACCCGCCGATCACAGCAGCAACTTGTTCCATACCGGTCAAGCGAACAGCCGCTTCAATAATGCTGATTATCCCGGCATGAGAACAGCCGGTAACAATAACCAACCCTTCCTGCAGGATAAAAATTAAGGAGGTGTCGTCAGCCATCCGGTCGGGGATATTTTTCCCATCCTGCAGAGTCAGCAGGGAAAGAGTCGGGGCGGCCTCAAAGCTAACCCGCTCTTTTATTTCCCCCGTCGTAACAGCACCCGGCATCAGGGGCAAAGGCTCATCGGTAAGGATCGCTTCGCCCCCGGCTTTTTCGATAGCCTGCAGGCTGTTTTCAGGGCCCATACCTACCGGCCTGAAAGAAGGTTTTATGCTGAAATTAGGACGGTAAATCGTAGAATGGGCCACAACCGGCACTCGACAGCGATTGTTAGCCTCAAGAATATCAACCAGGCCGCCGGTGTGGTCGTAGTGACAGTGCGATAGAAAGACCAGGTCTATATCCTGCGGATCTTTTCGCAAAATCTGCATATTGTTGAGAACAGGCTGTGCCGACTGTCCGGTATCAAATAGAATAACTCGTTCACCACGCTTACCGTTTTTATGCCGGGCCTCCAGAAGAAATGAAGCTCCATGTTGTGATAGCAAACCGGTATCGTAACCGGCACAGTCTTCCAGAAGAACGGTTATTTCCAGACTTTCCAGTTGTCCATATTCGCCAGTCACATAATCAACTCCTTGATTTTTTTATCTTTTTTTAAATTAAGCAGGATCTTTATTCAAGCCGCAAAATACCACTTTCTGAAATTATAGCATAGTTAAGCATCCCGTTTCGGCCCCAAGTTTAACATTTCTAAAGCAATAAAGCGGTATTATGCAGGAATCTGCCTCCAGACTGCCGAAAATAACCGGCAAACGATAGGGGAATTTTCTTTCACCAAACAATTGGCGGACCTTAATCAAGATCACCTTAAAGCTTACTTCTTTGAGCGCCGTATAGCTATGAAAGGAGAATAATGATGAGTTATGGCGATAAATTTCAGCAGTTAAGCAAATACGACCGGGAAACCCTGAAGGGAAACAGCCTGGACTGGAACCGTAAACCGCCTTTGTATAAGCAATATCCACCAGACCTGGAAAGGTTCGAACTGGAAAAACCAGACCAGCAGGGCGGACAACCGCTTTATTCCATAATCCAGCAAAGACGTTCGAAACGCAGTTATAATAAAACTGCTGTTCAGGGCGGTAAACTATCCCAGGTTCTTTGGGCCGCCCAGGGGATTACTTTAGCCACTGAATACCACCAGTTCCGTGCCGCACCTTCAGCAGGAGGACTTTTTCCGATCGAAACTTACTGCGCAATCAATAATGTAGAGGGCTTTAAACCCGGTATTTATCATTACCAGGTGCCTTACCATACTTTGGTTCTCATCAAGGAAGGCAGTTACGGATTGGATTTGGCCCGGGCAGCGCTCGGCCAAAAGATGCTGCGTGAATCTGCTTTTAACCTGGTATGGAGTGCAATGATCGAACGCTCCAAGTGGAAGTATGAACAGCGCGCTTATCGCTATATCTACCTCGATGCCGGTCATATCGCCCAAAATGCCGCCCTCGCTGCGGTATCCTGCGGGCTTGGATCATGCCAGGTAGGCGCCTTTTTCGACGAAGAAGTCAACAGAATAATTGGTCTCGACGGTGCAAGCGAATTTGCCATATACATGTCAACATTCGGCGAAACTTAATTAATATAACAGGCTTGAAATCAAGTTGTCAAATTGCAGAAACGACACTATTACTTGCGATTGCAGAGCAGAGCCATGTATTGTAAAGTTCGAACGCTCTCCCTCTTTTTTGATCACGTATTCAATTGGCGGACGTTTAACAGTTTTAACAGTATGGAGGAATATTATGCAATGTAAACAAGTCGAGGTGACAATCAGCACTACAGCCCGGGAAGCGCTGTACGATATCACCGCCCAGGTTAGAAAAGTTGTAACCGACAGCGGGCTGAAAAGCGGGTTGGTCCATGTTTATGCCCAGGGGGCAACGGCAGCGTTAATGATCCAGGAAGGTTGGGATAACAGTGTGCAAAATGACGTTGTCACTTTACTGTCCCGGGTAATTCCCCGTGGAATCTGGGAACACGACCGGCAGGACGGCAATGCCGATGCCCACCTGAAAGCCGGCCTGGTTGGTCCCGGTGAAACAATACCGATCGTGGCAGGTCAGCCGGGCCTTTCCACCTGGCAAAATATTTTTTTCTGCGAATTTGACGGACCACGGAGAAAACGGACTATAATCATAACTATAACCGGGCATTAATTTTTGCACATAAAATATGAAAATCGTCTTCGCCCTTCACGCGGTTTAGGAAAGCGGTCCGAGGAAAGAAAAGTAGGGTATATTTCTTATGATCCAAAATAAGATTACTGCCGCCAAAAAAGACCACAGCCAGAAAGGGGCAATTTTTATGTCGGCCGGCGTGAATTTCCGGTCAAAGGCCAACCTGAAAACGATGATCACACCGTATGAGATAGCCGGCAGGATTAAAACTGCCAAAACATTGCTCTCCAAGGCCAACAGCAAGCGCCCGTTTAAAAGATGCAACATCGCCCTGGTTCCACCGCAGGCCGGGCAGAGCAGGCCGGTTGCCTGAAAAAACAGGCAGTGATATGGGCGGACTATCTCCCGCAACCCGGGGGTAGTCACATAAACATAGGCAAGTGCGATCGTTACAATTGTAAACAGTAAAAGGCTTCGTTCTAACCAGTATTTTGCAGGAATGTTCAAGTGCCAATTCATCCCCTGTTACACTTAAATTATCTTATTGGAACCGGGCTATAATAAGCAATTATAAACATTAGAACCTAAACTGATGCTCAACAAGCTGAAATAGCTCGCGATATAATATCTGGCCGACGAAAACGAAAATAATCCCGAAAACAATAGAAACAGCGCCCAGAATGATACCGGGCAGGGCATATTGCTGCTGCTGCTGAAAAGCTAAAATACCACAAATCAAAGCAACGATACCCAGAATAACCGAGATATAAGAACAACAAATAAATAATAATA
>SLRT01000120.1 GCA_007130825.1 Syntrophomonadaceae bacterium
GCCAGTGCCATAAAGTTGGATTTGAAAATGGCCCCTGCTAAAAGTAGTGTACATCGGTGTTCGCGGGATCGCTTAAAAAAGTCCTGCCAAAAATGCACAGTACTTCAGGTTTAAGGGCCTAAAACCTGTTTAAAGTTTATACTGCCTTGCAGGTAAAAAATAACCGGCTATAGAAAGAATTGATCGTGTTAAAATATTTAAAACGTTATTTCAAAAGGACTTCTGACCATAAAAAGTTGATCCCTGTTAACAGCCGGCGGCAGCATAAAAATAGGGGGAAAGGTGAGTAGATGTTAAATCAGAAATTGATCAAAAAAAGGGGGTATTCCAGTGATGTTTTTAAAGTCGGAAGAGAGAGATAATTTAAAGAAAGCTGATGGCGATTATCTGCTGCACCCCTTTTCAAGCATTAAGGAAGTGATTGCCCAAGGACCGAAGATTATCCAAAAGGCTTGCAACACAAGGGTTTATGACATTGAAGGAAAAGAATATATCGATGGTTTTGCCGGGCTCTGGTATAATCATATCGGCCACGGCCGGAAGGAAATTATCGAGGTGGCACAAGAGCAAATGGCCGAGCTGGATGTTTTTCATTGTTTTGCCGGTTTTTCCAATATTCCGGCAATACAGTTGGCTGAAAAACTTAGCAACATGGTTCCGATGGAAAAAGCCAAAATATTTTTTGCCGGCAGTGGCTCTGAAGCCAACGACAGCTTGTTTAAAATTGCCAGGCTTTACTGGTTTGCCCGGGGCATGGACAGCAAAGATTTTATTGTTTCCCGCAACAAGGGTTATCATGGGGTAAGTTACGGTTCAATCCAGGCCACAAGGTTTTCGCATTACCAAAAAGGTTTCGATCCCTTTCCGCCGGGTTTTGCCTTTATCGGTGAGCCTTACTGCTATTACTGCCCGTGGGACAAAGAATATCCTTCCTGTAATCTTCGGTGCGCAGAGGCGCTGGAAGAGAAAATAAATGAACTTGGGGAAGAGCGGGCAGCTGCTTTTATTGCTGAACCGGTCATCGGATCCGGTGGGGTTATTGTTCCCCCACCGGGTTATTACCAAAAAATCAGTGAGATTTGTAACCGCCGTAATGTCCTTTTTATTGCCGATGAAGTTATTACCGGCTTTGGCCGAACCGGAAAAAATTTTGGTATCGAGCACTGGAACGGTGTAATGCCGGACGCTATGACATTGGCCAAGGGGATAACCAGCGGTTATATGCCTTTGGGCGCAGCGCTTATATCTGATAATATATTCCAGGTTTTAAAAAGTGTGGACCAGTTTTTTCATGGGTTTACCTACAGCGGACATCCCCTTGCCTGCCGGGTTGCTCTGAAGAATATTGAAATATTGGCCGGGGAAAACTTAAAGCAGAATGCAGAATTAATGGGAGCAAGGCTGATTGCTGGCCTTAAGGCGTTAAACAGTGCGGTTATAGGAGAAATCAGGGGCAAAGGGTTAATGGTTGCCTTCGAGCTGGTTAAGGATCGAGCAAAAAAAGAAAAATTTGATCATCCGCTAAATTATAAAATCTTTGAAGCAGCCTACAACAAAGGAGTGATTGTTCGTCCCCTTGATAATGATGTGATCGCTATTTCTCCACCACTGATCATCAACGAACAAGATATAGATGAGATAGTAAATGTTTTAGGAGTGGCTGTAGCCGAAGCCGGTTATTAACACTGCCAGGCTTCTTCAAATATATGCAGGTGCCCGGGTGAAAGAACCTTTAACGCTTCTACTATCTCACAGTTGTGTTTTTCGGCTTGTTCACTAGCTTTAGCGGTTAAATATTTTTTTAGCAAGTTTCCCTTGTCCGGCGGGAATTGGCTGGTGTGACAGTCGATTGCCGCCAACTTTAGTTTCCAGGTTTCGCTTACATCAATGAAAGTGTTGGGGTAAGCAGTATAATAGAAAGCAATTATATCGACATCATGAGGTTTGAATCCTTCCTCTATAACAGAGGGGCAAAAATATGGCATGCCCGCTAGAAAAGCGGCTTCGGCGGTCGCTTTTCCGGTGCGGATGTGGTCGGAATGGGCTTCATATGGCAGCCAGGGGTCGCACACAAGCACTGCAGATGGTTTTAGTTTCCTTATAACCCGGGTTATCCCGATCCGAATTTCCTCATAGGGCAGATTCCCGCCGTCTGCAAAGCCAAGCCACATTAAATCATTTATACCCAAAAGGCCTGATGCTTTTATGGTCTCACGTTGCCTGGTTTGGATTAAATCATGTTGGTTTACAGAAGGATCTTTAGTGCCTGCGGATCCGTTGGTAACTGTCAGGCAGGTAACTTTAATTCCGGAGCGGCTCATCCGGGCAACGGCGCCGCCGGCCCCGATTTCGAGATCGTCGGGATGTGGCTGGATGCAAAGAACATGCTCGGTCTTGAGCAGGTCAGGTATGGGTAAAAAGTCACAAATACGCGGTTTCACTGAGTTTTCCTTACTCCTTTAACTTTCCATCAGGGGCGGTTATACCGGCGTGCTTTCGCTGCCAAGATTGCAATGCGCTCAGCAGCGGCAAAACAGACAAGGCAAGATCAAAAATAACACGGTCTTATTCTGCCTGAGCTTTCTGGTTTGCTCTTCCAAGTATGATTCCGGAAAAAATAAAAATCAAGCCTACAGCTGCGGTGAACAGGGGAATAATTAAAACGCTGCTCACGGTGTAATCAGCGGCGCTATAAAATAATTGGGGTGAGAAGGGCAGTTCATTTTTTATTTCGGAAAAGACAACGGGGAGGATTAAAGTATTTGAAAATTGGATTCCGACCAGGAAGGTGATACTGAAAAACACAACCGCCCCCCCAAACCATTTCAACCCGCCGGCATATCCGGCCAGCAGGAAGCTAAGCAGCAGCATTAAAACAAAAATGAAGTATGGTAAATACTGATATGTCCCCCGGGTAGTTTGCACAGCGGAAACGGCATTTTTTAAATCCCGGGGCATTTTATCGCCATTTCCAGCTATCAAATCAGCCAGGTAAATCTGATCGGGCAGATCCATTTCGGCCAGGATTTGTTCTGCCATCTGCTCGGTTTGTGCAGTGGGTATATCCAGCATTTCTGTTAATTCAGCCGGAAGGGTTTCCAGAGAGTTAATCAATTTTTCCCGGAATTGTTCTTTGTTCTCCCGGAGGTTAATGACGGCGGTAAATGTTTGCTGTTCTCCTTTAATTACGGCCAAAACATCATCGGTAACCACCAGTAATTGATCTTCAAGCCAGGCTTCATCAAATGACTGGAGAAATGCATCAGTGATAATTTGCAACCCTATCTCCATAAATATTTTTTCTTGTTCAGTTA
>SLRT01000068.1 GCA_007130825.1 Syntrophomonadaceae bacterium
AAAGTATAGCGAAAAACACCTATCTTTAGCCTTTCTTATCTATATCCGGCCCCATTACATAAAACTTCAAATACTTTTGGTATCTTTTGCTGTATCAGGTTATTGCTGCTATACAAAAGGCTGCCGGCCGAACAAAATAAAACTTAAACATTCTGACCGAGATGATAAAATGGCCTGAGAAAACCTTCCCCTGAAACACTCCGCCATAAACAGTGCAAAACTCGAAATATTATTCGACAAGCGATAGCGGAATCCTCTATAATAATACTAACCGCATCCGGGGAGATTAATTAATGAAGTTTATTATTGAAGACAAAGTTTTTGAGATTCTGCCGGAAGTCTGTTTCGGGGTTGTAACGGCAAAAAGCCTGGATAACAACAGGGGCAACACGGAAATTTGGGATTTTCTCGAACAGGCGATTGAAGAGGCCCGCCATAAGTTTCAGGCAGTTAAACCAAAGGAACACCCCGATTTGCAGCCATACCGCGATGCATTTAAGAAATTGGGCATTAACCCCAACAAATTTCCCTGCTCGGTCGAAGCGCTGACTACCCGCATCGTTAAGGGCGGCAGCCTTCCAGATATCAACCCGGCTGTCAACCTGGTTAATGCTTATTCTTTAAAATATACACTGCCAATGGGCGCCCACGACCTTGACGCCACCGATGTAAACATAGAAGTCCGTTTCAGCAGAAGCGATGATATCTTCATCCCCTTCGGTCAAACCGATCCAGAGCAGCCGGATGAAAATGAATTGGTATACGCTGGCGGTAACACGATAAAAACCAGGAAGTGGATCTGGCGGCAGAGTGACTGGGGCAAAGTGACCGCTGAGAGCAAAAACATTTTCTTTCCCATCGACGGTTTTACCTGCTACAACCTTGAAGCGGTAATGATGGCCCGTAATGAACTGGCCGCTGACCTACAGCAATTTCTCAATGCCAGGACCAGCGTGTTTTTACTGGATAAAAATAACCGGGCGGTGCAATTATGATTTTTACCGGTGGACCAGGTGGTAAAGCGATTACCGGCAGCCACTGCAGTTAATCATTCAAGTTAGGCAAAAAAATCCGGCGAAAATATTGATATAACAATCGCACAGGAGGCAACTGAATGGCTTATAAAATCGGCACCGACGTCGGCGGCACTTTTACCGACTTTTTGTTAGCTGATGACGAGGGAAACTTTGAGGTTTATAAAACTTTGACCACACCTGAAGATCCCTCTATCGGCGTATTAAAAGGGCTTAAGGAAATGGCTGATGCTAAGAATCTTGGAATTGTTGATTTTATCAAACTGATCGATATCATTGTTCATGGAACCACCGTAACCACTAACGCCGCATTGACCGGAAGCGGAGCAAAAACAGGCCTGCTTACAACAGAAGGCTTCCGTGATGCGCTCCAGATGCGAAGGGGAATCCGGGAGAAACAATACGACAACAAATACGAGGCTCCACCTCCCCTGGTCCCCCGGGAACTGCGCTGCCCGGTTAAAGAAAGAGTCAGCGTCTCCGGGGAAAGAGTTGAAAAGTTAGACCAGGAAAGTCTTTTGCAGTGCCTCGAAATGTTTAAAGGTGAAAACATCGAAGCGCTGGCTGTCTGCTTTTTACACGCCTACAATAACAGTATTAATGAAAACGAAGCAAAGTTAAAAATACAAGAGCTTTTACCTGATGTTTACCTAACAATGTCATCTGAACTATTACCACAGATTCGGTTTTATGACCGGCTGAGCACAACTACTTTAAATTCCTATGTTGGACCGATCCTTAAAGACTATATCCTGCAATTGATCCGCCGGTTAAACGAAAATGCTTTCCAGGGCATTTTACTAATCATGCAATCAAATGGCGGGGTTACTTCCCCCGAAAAAGCTATTTCCAATGCAGTAAGCACCATGCTATCCGGACCCTCGGCCGGGCCGATTGCCGGAATGGCTTATGCTGAAACTCATCACTACCGGGATTGTATAACCATCGATATGGGCGGCACAAGTTTTGATGTGGCCCTGGTTAAAGATCGCAAACCCTTAGTCATAACTGACGGGAAGATAAACCGTTACCTGACTGCTGTTCCGATGGTTGATATACATACCATCGGAGCCGGTGGAGGCAGTATCGGCTGGATCGATGAAATGGGATTACTGCGGATGGGACCCAGAAGCGCCGGCGCCAACCCCGGCCCCTCCTGCTATGGCCGGGGAGGAACTGAGCCTACCTGCACCGATGCCAACCTGGTACTCGGATATATTAACCAGGATTACTTTTTAGGCGGGAAGATGGCTTTAGACTATGATCAGGCCTACAAGTCGATAGAAGAAAAGCTGTCCAAACCGCTAAAAGTTGATGTTTGGGAAGCTTCTGCCGGTATGTTTCAGATCATTAATGCCAACATGGCTGACGGCATTCGTGAGGTATCTGTTAAAAAAGGATTCGACCCCCGCGAATTTCCCCTGGTGGTGGCAGGAGGCGCAGGCCCTATTCATGCCGGCCTGATTGCCCTTGAGCTGGAAATTCCCACCATTTTAATACCGCGAGAGTCCTCCATTTTCTGTGCAGCAGGCATGCTTTTATCAGATTTAAGGCATGATTATGTCCGCAGTTACAGCACATTATTAACCGAAAAAGCATTAGAACCAATGCGGGTGCTTTTTAATAAGATGAAAGAAGAAGGGGAACAACAATTACTTGCTGAAGGTATTCTTCAGGAAAAAATCCAACATTTTTTTAGCAGCGATATGCGCTATACTGGCCAGTACCATGAAATTAATGTGGAAATAGGCGCGGAGGAACTAAAAAAAGGCCATCTGGCTGATATTTCAGGCCGCTTTCATCAAACCCATGATCGGCTTTACGGCTACTCGTTGGAAAATGAAAACGCCTCGATGGAATTAGTAAACTTGAGAGTTTCCAGTTTAGGCATTACCGGTAAACCCGGCCTCAAAAAACGTTTATTTGAAGCTGCCAAAGGAACAGGGACGGTAAAAAAAGAACGCAATGTATATTTGCCTGAAAAAAAATCGTTTGAGTCAATTGAAGTATGGGACGGCGATAGATTGCAACATGAAATTGTAATTAACGGACCGGCTATTGTCGAACAGATAAACACCACTATTTTTGTGCCTTCACAGTATAAGCTGTCATTAGACAGCTACGGCAACTTTGTCATGCAGCTAATGCAGCAACAAAAGGCATAAGGGCAGCCGCGTCATGGGCACGGCTCGAGCATCGCCGTAGCGTGGCAGAAATCCGGTGAAAAGCGATGGAACTGTCCGCCTTTACAGTCCATTCTAAAAATAACAGCAATATTTCGCTGCTCTGCCGGCTGTTACCTGGTTTATAACGGCAGCCCTCAGCAAAGTCAGGAGGTCTTGGTTTATGGCAATAAAAAAGGATATTGACTTAATGCTTGTCTCTGTCCTGCAAAGCAGGTTCAAATCTATCACCGAAGAAATGGGGCTTACCCTTTTACGGACAACTCGCTCGCCTATTCTTAACGAGGCCAGAGATTTTGTGACCGGACTTTATGACCGTAAAGGAAGAATGCTGGAACAAACCGAGTATATTCCTATTTTGGCTTTTGCTCTCCAACCGGTCTGCCAGTACATTATTGAATACTTTGGCGATGAAATTTATCCAGGAGATGTGATTATCCATAATGATGTTTTTAGCGGCGGAAATCAGAATGCTGATGTTGCCATTTTCAAACCTGTTTTCGCTGATAATCAACTGGTAGCCTGGGCTGCCTGTAAAGGTCATCAGGCAGATATAGGCGGAGCAGTGGCCGGTGGTTACAATCCTGAAGCAAGGGAAGTATGGCAGGAAGCTTTGCGCATCCCCCCGGTGAAAATATTTGAAAGGGGGAAACTGCGCCGGGACGTTTGGGAATTTATTTTTGCCAATATTCGTTTTCCGATTGTCGAAGAAGATATTCGTGCCCACATTGGGGGCTGCACCGTAGGAGAAAGGGCCATCAAGCAGCTGGTGGATAAATACGGCGCTGATCGTCTACAGGCTCACATAGAACACCTGTTCGACCTGACCGAAGGAAAGATGCGAAATGAAATTAAAAATATCCCTAACGGAGTCTATCGTGGTCAAAGCTATATGTATAATGACGGCATTGATGAACAATCCAAACACAAAATAAATCTTACCATCACCGTAAATGATGAATCTATCCTTTTTGACTATAATGGCACAGACCCGCAAACGCCCGGATTTGCCAATGCTCCTTACAGCTCTACCGTTTCAGCGATTATGCTCTGTTTGCTTATGGTCATAGACCCCGATATTCCGCATAACGAGGGGTTGATGCGTCCTCTAGATATCAATATTCCTGCCGGCTGTTTTTTAAATGCAAGGTTTCCGGCAGCCACTACCTTTGGAAATACTATCGCCGGCCCGCACAGTGACGCAATTTTAAAAGCTTTCGCCGGGGCTTTGCCGGAGCGGGTTACTGCCGGTTGGAACCGTGCTCTATGCGTCGCTATATCCGGCTCCGCTCCGGATACGGAAAACAAATGGGCAGATATCCTTTTCCTGTCTTTGAAGGGCGGCTCAGGCGCAATTGACGGGGTGGACGGTTATGATCACATCGGCTTAATAAATTGTGCCGGTGGTCTTTTAGCCCAAGATTATGAAATGTTTGAACTGCACAACCCACTTTTCTTACTGAAACATGAATATGACAACGACTCAGCAGGACCGGGTAAATATCGTGGCGGTTTAGGAGTGGTAACCGAGTTTGTTATCCAGGGGAAAAGTACCAGCTGTGTTACTTTTGGTGACGGGGTTGACATCGGAGCCTTCGGTCTTTTCGGGGGCAAGAACGGTACCCTTAACCGGGTTGAATTAAAATATCCCAACGGAGAAAAATATGTCGCTAAAACTAAAGAAATCATAAAAGATATCCCCACAGGCACGGTTTTCCTCCAGCATGCCGGTGGGGGAGGGGGTTACGGAGAGCCCTCCGAGAGGAACGCTTTCAAAGTGCTCCGGGAAGTTAAGGAAGGACTCATATCCCCCCGGGCAGCAAAAAAAGTATACCGGGTAAACCTTGACGCTTAAAAAAGGACAGTAAAAGCAAAAATATCAAACAAATAATCAGCCTTTATAACTTATCGCAGATTTACGGCTTATGAGAGGAGCAAAACATGATGTCTGAGAACTGCCGCCATGACTGCCAATTCTGGGATGAAGAACTGGAAACAATGCCCCGGGAACAAATCCGGGAAATTCAGCTAGCCAAGCTGAAAAAACAGGTTAAATATAATTATGATAACTCGATATTTTACCGGCGCAAGTTTGATGCTGCCGGACTTGAACCGGGTGACATAAAAACCTGGGACGATTTTAAAAAAATCCCCTTTATGGACAAAAACGAACACCGCGCCACCCAGGACGAATCACTGGAACGTTTTGGACATCCGTACGGCATGCTGGCCTGTGCCCCGCGGGAAAAAATTGTCCGCCTCAGCGCTACATCCGGAACCACGGGAACACCGACCCTATACATGCTTACAAAAAACGATATCAAGGTGCTCAATAACCTGCATGCCCGCAAGTACTGGCGCATCGGGCTGCGGCCGGGCGATACTGTCATCGTTGCCTTTGCCCTGAGCATGTTCGCCGGCGGGGTTCCTTCAGTGGACGCCTTATGGGACTACGGGATGTGCGTGGCCCCGGTCGGGGCTGAAGCGCGCACCCGGAGGCTCCTGGAGTTTACAGCCCTGACCAAACCGACAGTCCTGTTCTGCACCCCTTCAATGGTGGAACACCTGGGGGAACAGTGTGAAAAAATTTTAGGAAAACCGGCGGCGACCCTGGGGATCAAGTACCTGCTTTGCGGCGGTGAACCGGGTGCGGGAATGCCGGAGTTCAAAAAACGGGTGGAAGATATGTTCGGTGCGCGTATGTACGATATGCTGGGATCGGTGCAGACCCTCCATGCCATCTCCTGCGGCGGTGAAACTTACCGTGGCATGCACTTTCTCTCGGAAGATTTCTGCATCCTCGAACTTTTGGATCCACAGACCGGGCAGGATCTGGAATTTACAGACGGGGTTACCGGAGAGTACGTTTTCACCTACCTTGACTGGGAAGGGACACCTTTTATGCGCTACCGCATGGGTGACATCATGCAAATCAATACCGGAGCGTGCGAATGCGGTTGGCCGGAAATGCGCTTAAAGTTGATCGGCCGGACCGACGATATGCTCATCGTCAAAGGCATTAATATTTATCCCTCGGCAATAAAAAACATCCTGGAAAAGTTTGCGCCCCGTGTCACCGGCGCTTTCCGCATCGTCCTGGACCGCCCCGGACACCAGGTCACACCACCGCTGCAGTTAAAAGTGGAGCACGCTCCGGGATTGGAGTCACAGCAGATTACCGAATTAAAAAAAGAGATCGAACAATACATGAGTGAAACGGCCCGGGTGCGTCCCGAAATAACATTTATCCCCCCGTTTACCCTGGAAAGAAGCGAACATAAAACCCGTTATATTGAAATAAAATAAAATTGGATTGGAAGTGTTCGCCCATGGAAATCAAACTAAAACTGATTGCTCCTATGCCGGTTGGGCAGCAGGGCATGGAGACAATAGAAAAAATGCTAGCATCAAGGCGCCGGGCGGCAAGCCCCGAGACAGTAATTGACTTTGTTATTCCCAGGGAAGGACCCTCTTCCCTCAGCAATATGTCAGAGCTTAATCACTCGGCAGAAGCAGTTTTACCGGAAGTAATCAAAGCGCCTGAAGAAGGTTACAGTGCGGTTATCGTTGACTGCACCTGCGATCAGCTCTACCCGGAGACCGCAAAAAAGCTCAGCATACCGCTTGTGCCTGCGCTACATTCCTCTTTATACCTGGCGGCAATGCTCGACCGCCGTTTCAGCATAATCACCCCCACGCCGGGGCAGGAAAAAATTTACTCCCGCCTGGTCGATCTCTACGGCTTCAATAATAAAAAAGTTTCCGTGCAGGAGAGGATTGTAGATTTCATCAGCGGGGAATCCGGAGATGATCATATTTTATCTATCCTTTTGGAGGAAGGACATTCAGCCGTGAATAAGGGAGCCCAGTGTATTGTGCTTGGCTGCACTGCCCTAACCATAGAAAAGATTCTGGAGGAAAAACTGGGCGTTACAGTGCTTGCTCCCGGCAACGTGGCGGTTAAAATAGCAGAGATGCTTGTGAAACTGGGGCTTAATTATAGTTAGGCCTGCAGTAAGGCCGGATCTATAGTATATTAGTGCTTTCTTTATCAAACACTTGTTCTTTAATACTTCCCGCTCCCTTTCCCTGGAGTCCTGGATCAGCAGCCTTAAGCTGTCGATTCTGCGTCTCGGCCTGGTTTAAATGCTTTCAACCTTAAGCCCTTACCATTTACCCATCTGCCTCCATAACCGACAATAATATTTCTATTAATTCCGGGTCGAACTGCTTACCGGAGCACCTTCTAAATTCAGCAATTATTTCATTTCTGCTCATTGCCTTTTTATAAGGCCTGCCGTTACTCATCACTTCATAAGCATCGGCGATAGCAACAATACGGGCCAGCAAGGGTATATCATTACCCTTTAAACCCTGCGGGTAACCTGTACCATCCCACCTTTCATGGTGGGCTAATATATTATCGGCCACGTGGGCAAATTGTTCCGTGGCCATGGCGATCCGGTAACCGATTTCCGGGTGCTTCTTGATGACTGCCCATTCGTCATCTGTGGGTGAACCTTTCTTGGTCAGGATAGCTTCAGAAATGTTGATCTTGCCGATATCATGCAGGGTGATCAGTAACTCCAGGCGGTGCAGCTCGCTGCCGGGCAGGTTCAGTTTAGCGCCAATTTTTTGCGCTACTTCTTGCATTCCCCGGGTGTGTTCTTCTGTCTCAAAACTTTTTTCGGCCAGGGTATTAAGCAGGGAAGTAACCACCGCACTTTTTGTGCTGCGGCTTTCGGTAAGTTTCTGCCTGTACATTTCGTTTTCGGCTTCCCGCAGTGTTTCGATAGGATTTGTAGTTTCTGAAGTCTTGGTAGCAATGCCCAGGGCGATTGATACAGGCACATCTTCAACAAGAGCGCCCCTGCAACCTTCTTCTATCCTTTTGCAGATTAACCGGGCTGTTTCTTCTGTTGTTTGGGGTAAAAGGATTACAAATTCATCACCGCCAAAGCGGCCTATTATATCTTCTTCCCGGCAGGAGTTTTTAATTATATCAGCAGCTGTTTTAAGCATTTTGTCACCTGTGTCATGGCCGTAGGTATCATTAACCAGTTTTAAGCCGTTTAAATCAGCCATAATTACCGCCAGGGGCAGCTGTCTCGCTGTATCGAGCCTCTCCATCTCTTCTCCCAAAAAGTAACGGTTATAAAGACCGGTCAGCTGGTCGTGAAAACTCATATAGCGGATATTTGTTTCGGTTTTCTGTCTTGCCAGTACGTTGGAGGTAATTTCGGCTAAGATTTTTAACAGATTTATTTCCTGCTCTGTAAAAGCCTTTTTCTTTTTTACAGCATCAAACCCGACAAAACCGGAGTATACATTTTCACTGAAAAGGGGCAGCAATATTAAGGACTGGATGCCCTGGGCTTCAAAGTGAAACCGCATAGCATGGTTTTCAGGCATCCGGGAAACATCAGGAATATGGACAATTTCTCCTTTTTGATGGGCCTCCAAAATGTCAGGGAAATGATTAAAAGGAGTTGCCTGCAGGTTATCGATTTCGGGAGTTATTCCCTCTGCGCACCACTCATGAGTGTTGGAGGTAACCCGGCGGTCATAGTCGTGGTTAAAAATATATACGCGGTCCACCTTCGTAAACTCCCCGACGGCTTCAAGCATCTCGTTAATGCCCGCATCGATCTTTTCCAGGGGAACATTAATGCATTCAGTGGCCAGGTTTAGCAACAACTGCTGTAGCTTTTCATATTCATGCAGCTTCTCTTCGGCCAGCCTGCGCTCGGTAACATCCCGTGCTATTCCCCTGAAGCCGATCGGGTTTCCCGCTTCGTCCCGGCGTAAAGTTATCGAAACCTCAACAAAAATTTCCTGCCCATCTTTGGTTGTAACCGGCCAGTCTGTCGCTTTTTCCGCTATCCCGGTCCGGTATAACCGGTTATAAATTTGAAAGACTTCTTGTGGGTTTTTGTAAAGCTTTTTATAACTTCTCTGTTTTAGTTCATCCCTGCTATAGCCTAAAACCGTGCATAAAGAATCATTAAAGAAAACAAAGTTGCCGGCCAAGTCCACCTCGTAATAGCCTTCTTCAATGGTGGAAAGAATTTCCCGGTATTTCTGCTCTGATTTTTTTAAGACCCCCTCAGCCTGACATCTGGCCAGAGCGCTTGAAATCAACTCAGCGAGTATGAACAGGAGTGTTTCATGTGCTTTTGTCCACTCTCTCTTCTGTTTGACTGAATCAAAGCCCAAAGACCCGATCAGTTGTTCCCCTTCCGTAAACGGCACGCAAATAAGGGAGTTTAGATTTTGTGCTTTGAACTCTCGTTTTTCCCCCTTTGCTTCCGGGGGGAGGCTGTCTGCTTCGGGAATGTGAATACAGCTTTTTAATTTTAACTTTTCTGTCCACCAGGGAAGATCGCTTAACGGCTGGTCCTGCAGCCTTTCTTTTTGCGGCTTGATACCTTCCGCGCACCATTCGTGAGTCATGCTTCTTGTTTGCATATCTTCTGAAAACTGAAAAACATAACTGCGGTCTACCTGGAAATATTCACCGGCCATTTTAAGGGCAGTGCTGATTCCTTCATTTAATTGTTCTGCAGATAGGCTTCCAAGGTAAGAGGAGATTTCTGAAACCAGCTTTTCAAGCTCGAGTTGATAGCGCAGGCTTTCTTCCGCCTGCTTGCGCTCGGTGATGTCGCGGGATACACTTTGAAAGCCGATTATATTTCCCGCATTATCCCTTAAACCGGATATATGCATAGCTACCCAAATGGTTTTACCATCAGACTTGTATTGTTCAACTTCAATAATTCTGGTTCTATTTTTGTCTGCTGAAGGGTCATTTTCCTTTTCTATCTCTTCCTGGAAAACTGTAATGATCTGCTGCAGCGAGTGAGGAGTAAATTTTTGATCCAAAATTTTTATCAAGTGTTCATCTACAGTTTCGCCACCCAATTTTTCAATAGAAGGGCTGACATAGGTTAAATTAAAGTTCATATCTGTGGTCCATATTACATCGGCTGCGTTATCAGCAATTTGCCTGTATCTTTTTTCACTCTCCTGCAGCGCTTCTTCGATGCAGATTCTTGCTAAAAGCGAACCGACCTGGCCGGCGTATAGCTCTACCGCTTCCCGGTTTTGAATAGTTTGGTTACGGGGCATGAAAAAGATAACATCCCCCAGAGACGGGCTTTCTCCAAAGGCAAGACTGATCACATAGATATCGCCGATGTTGAAAGTCTTTTCCAGCAGCGAAGCTGTACTTTTGTTGAGAGCGCCCATCGATGCTTCATAGATACCGGGGAAGTGTACCAGCTTGCCGCCTTCAATGCTATGCAGGCGTTCGGGGATGATCTCCCAGGCGTGCCCGGTTGGGTCGAAACCAAGCATATCCGCGGCCCGGGTGATAGCAGATGGAGCCCCGGCAATAGCCCTGGTCACGGTTTTCGTGTATTCTTCTTCGTAGGTATTAATGGCCACGTATTTGGCGCCGGAAAGCTTTTTAAATGTATCTGCCAGCTCTTGGTAATCAAGCTCAGCTGCGCTGGTGTTGACCAGCTTTTCGCTCATCTGCAAAAGTGATTTCATGGGGACAAGCTCTTCTTTTTTGGCGGTTATTTCATTGAAAACAGTAATAAAATGGCCGGGCTCATCACTATAAGCGGTTACATCGTACCAGCGATCCAGGGGCTTTGAATACTGCTCGAAAGAAATGGTCTTTCCCTCTAAGGCTACCTTGCCGTAGACGCCGATCCAGTCGAAATTGTTATTTTCAATACCGGGCAGGACTGTGGTCACTTTTTGGCCAAGGATCTCATCTCTTGAAAAACCGGTCATTTCCTCAAAAGCGGTGTTTACTTCGAGGAAAATGTAGTCGATCGGATTACCATCTTTATCGGTGACAACCCTGTGCCGGGCAAAGGCCTGGGGCAAATTTTCGATATGCCTGCGTTCTTTATCCTGATCGGACATTATTTAAAACCCCCTGCTTAAAAACCCTCTCGTAAACCCTGACCTGGCCCCGTATTTCTGCTTCTTGGCCACCCATCTCGCAGATCCGCTCCGGGGCCAGCTCGCGTTCCATCTTCACTATGGCAGCCAGGAGCCAGAATAGTAAGCTTGAACTTACACATATTATTGCTGTTGCCGGTCACCAGCCTTCGTTGCTACTACTTTAACACTGTTACAATCAAGCAGCAATAATTTTTTACTTTTGCTGAAATCAGAGCCTCGAAAATAGAGTTTTTAAAATGGTCGCCGGTGTTCTTTCGAGTGCAAAAAATTAACTACAATTAATTTTTAAAGCTCAATTACATGTTCATGCCCCGCCAGCCACGATGATGATTTACAGGCATTAAGTGTATATCGTTAATCAGCCAGAGCCCTTGCTAAACAAGGCCCTGGATTCAATTCCCGGTGATTGGAAAATTTTTAATGTTAGCTGACTTTACAATCACAACACTCCAGACAGAACCTATCCGGGCAGCAAAATCATCTTATGCCCGGGGGCAATTGTCAGGATATTCAAGCTATGGCCCGGGTGAAAGAAAAAGGCCCGGAATCCTTCCCGGGTCTAAAGATAAACTCAACTTGGAAAACTATTTGGATAAGCTCGCCCAGGAAACATTAATGTCATAAAAACTGCCTTCACCCTGCTGCAAAACAACTTTTCGATTACACTAATTCGAGGCTGATATCGAGGGACTGTATAGAATGGGTCAGTGCACCTACTGAAATATAATCTACCCCTGAGGCTGCAATTACTTCAATTCTTTCCATGTTAATACCGCCGGAGGCTTCCACTAAAGCTTTTCCAGCAATTAATTTTACCGCCTGCTGCATTTCCTGCGGTGACATGTTGTCCAGCATTATAATATCCACATTGGTTGAAAGCGCTTCTGTTACCTGTTCCATGGTTTCTACTTCTACTTCAATTTTTGTGGTAACAGGCAGGTTATCTTTCAACATTGAAACCGCACCGGCAATACCTCCTGCTGCCTTGATATGATTATCTTTAACCATGGCCGCATCATAAAGCCCAAAACGGTGATTGGTCCCCCCGCCGATCCGCACAGCATATTTTTCCAAAACCCTTAACCCGGGTGTAGTCTTTCTTGTATCAAGTATTTTCACATTATATTGAGCGATCTTATTAACCAAAGCAAAGGTTTTAGTCGCTATTGCCGACAACCTTTGGATAAAGTTCAGGGCTACTCTCTCCCCGCTTAATATGACCTGCAGATTACCGGTGACCCCGGCAATGGTTTTTCCCGCTGTTACTTCAGCTCCATCATTAACAAACTGTTCCCACTTAATATCCGCATCCAGGGTCTTAAATACCAGCT
>SLRT01000157.1 GCA_007130825.1 Syntrophomonadaceae bacterium
ACCGCTCCGGCCATACGCCGGGTCCAAAAAATTGTGGAGCAATGCGGGGTAAAGGGCACTGATGCGGAAAAGCTCATCTACGATCTGTTTAACAATTTCTATCAGCTAGGGGATTCGCGGGTAGATCTTGAATTTGAAGATGGGGAATACTTTAACCTGGGAAACCACGAACTGATCGCAATTCATACCCCCGGTCATTCCGCCGGGCACTGCTGTTTCAATTTGCCCACTGCCGGGCTGATTTTCCTCTCCGACATAGAACTATCTTCTTTTGGCCCTTATTACGGCAACGAGGATTCGGACATCAACAGTTTCCTCGAATCTATCGAACGGGTCAAGAAACTTAGTTATGAAACCGCCGTCTCCGCGCATAAAGGAATCTTTTGCGGCCGTGATCATATCCTCGACAACCTGGACCGCTACCGCGACATCATCTTTGAACGTGAATCAACCCTGCTCAAATTCTTAGAACGGGAACGAACCATCGATGAAATTGTCGATCAATCGATTATCTGCGATACCTCCCTGCAACCGAAAGCATTATTTAAAATTGTCGAAATAATCATGGTTCGCAAACACCTGGAGCTTATGCTCAATAAAAACCTGGTAACCGTCTCCTCCGGCCACTACATTAAAGCCGACTGACAAAGTGCGGCACAAAAAAACCACATCATCTTAGCCCATCGTTTTAGCGCATTCTATCTCCTAATTTGGCCTGCATAGATCATGAGCACCCGGAAACCCGTTAGCCCTCCCGGAGAGCTAAGTCAACCGCCCGTCCGGCATGGATCGCGGTTGTATCATAAAGCGGAACATCTGTATCGTCCTGCTGCACCAAAAGCGCTATTTCGGTGCATCCGAGGATAACCGCTTCTGCCCCCTGCTCTTTTAATCCTGCTATAATGTTTAGGAAGCGTCGCCTGGAATCCGGTTTAATTTCCCCGAGGCAGAGTTCATGGTAAATTATCTCGTGGACAGTATCCCTGCCTGCTTCTTCCGGCACTACGACCTCAATCCCAAAGTTATCTTCCAGCCTGCCTTTATAAAAAGGCTCTTCCATGGTAAATTTCGTGCCCAAAAGGCCGGTGGTGCGAATACCATCCTGCTGGAGAGCATGCGCTGTGGCATCAGCGATATGAACAATCGGTATGGAGATCTTTTCCTGGATTTCCCGGGCAATAATGTGCATGGTGTTGGTGCAGATAATCAAAAAATCCGCCCCGGCAAGTTCGACCGACCGGGCCGCACCGGAAAGTATATCCGCTGTTTTTTCCCAATCTTCCCGGTGCTGCAGCTCTTCGATTTCGACAAAATCAACACTGTACAAAATAATTTTTGCGGAGTGAAGACCGCCCAGAGACTGCTTAACCCCTTCGTTTACTGCCCGGTAGTAGCTTAAGGTAGATTCCCAGCTCATCCCGCCGAGCATGCCGATAGTCTTCATGCAAACCTCCTCCTTTTCTCCCACTCAACCCCTCTTTCGGTCTATAAACCGGAGATGGATTTCAGCAAACCTTACCGCTGTTTTTGAAACAGCCATCTACATTTTTATCAAACGGGTGCTCTAAAACTTCCACCCGGGCCAGGGCTGCAAAAAACCGGCAGCCGTTTAAATGCCCGGGATGTAAAAAACTACAGGCGGCATCTCTAACCCAATTTTTTCTCAGGTGGGCATGCCCTCCATCTTCCCGCGCTTTCTTAAACCCCGGACCGCGGTAAGGATAAATAATATTTCCCGGGGTTAAGGCTTCTGCCCGAGATTGTAGCGGGCTACCCGGGGGCGCCTTGAAGGCAAAGCCTGGAAAAAGTTAGCCTGACCATTGATGACCACCTGGCATAAAATAAAAAAACATCAGCTCCTGCAAGGTCCCGGGCCGGCCAACTGCGCAATTTTGCCGGGAACCCTGTAACCTGCTCCGGGTCAGGTTTCAACTGTCTTCCGGTATTTTCTGCATTCCTGCTGCCAAATATTTTTCTGCCAGGTCGATATATAGCTGCTTACCCCAGGACCAATATTCTTCATCTTCCGTCCTCACTTCTCTTATTATTTTAGCCGGGTTACCGGCCGCGACCACTTTATCGGGAATATTTTGATTCCGTTTTACCACACTTCCTTCAGCAACAATCGTCCCCTTTCCGATTGCAGACCTGATGCTTAAAACAGCCCCCATCCCTATTACAGCATCATCACCGATTGTACTGCTGTGTATTATTGCTCCATGGCCAAGAGTAACTTTTGAACCTATTATGCAGCTGTCGCTCGGAGGAGCATGAATTATTACCCCTTCTTCCACCGCGGTCCCGGAACCGATTTTTATGGTTCCATAATCGCCTCTTAAAATGGTTCCGTGGCCGATATAGCAGTTGCTACTAATTTTTACGTTGCCAATAACTAGTGCAGCTTCACTTACATAAGTATTCCTGCCAATTTCCGGTTTCTGGTTGTCAAAACTATAGATCACTGCTCTTCCCTCCATTGTTTTCTTTGCCGCTGCCGGCAACTTCGGGGCGGCCACAGGTAATGTTTTCAAGCGGCGAATCCTTTTTAGCGTAAAACCGGTTAAATGCTGCCGGGCCGGTAATTGTCCATTAACCTTATTAGATGGACCTATTTATCAAGCTTGTGGCCAAAAACCGACCCCAGCATTGCAAACACAAAAAAAACAGCTGCCGCCAGGCCAAGCCAAAATAATACGGCCCCGCCCCAAACCGGGCTTACATAAAAGCTTGCCGTTAAAGCCACGACCATAGCTATGCCGTAAAGCAGGACTTCTTTTTGTCTCCTATTCATTTTTGCCCCCCATAAACCAGGTATTTTTCCAACTCTATCTTCTTTACGCCTACTTGATAAACCTTTTTCCTTAAGCAGCTTGATTACTTTTTCCCTTTTTAAAGTTAACTAACAGGCATTAACTTATTTAAGCCTTGACATGAGCTTATAACAGCCTTACAATATGGTAAGGAATTTATTTCTTACCTGGAGGTAAGGCTAAATTATGAAAGCAAAAATTACATTTTAAAGACTGCCTGAAGTTCCTGATCTCTGCAAAAATGTCTCTTACTTTTATCAGGAAAGAGCTTGATCCCATCTATGATGGGTTCCGCACGTATGAACACTACATCGAGAAATACGAATTGTACTGCAAAACAGTACAGACAAAGTGGCACTACACCCAGCACCGCCCCTATAAAGGAGACACCCTGTCGGAAACAAGGCGGATTTATATTCACTACTACTACAATATAGAC
>SLRT01000072.1 GCA_007130825.1 Syntrophomonadaceae bacterium
ACCGGGACAGCGCGGCCAGGGTGGCCCGTTATGCTTATGATCAGGGGATCAACTTTTTCGACACCGCCAGGGGTTATACAACCAGTGAAGGAGACCTGGGGCGGGCCCTGGGCGGACTTGAAAACAAAGTTATGATCGCTACCAAGGCCCGCTATAAAGATATGGAGAAGCTGGAAAAAGATTTCAACACCAGCATGGTTAACTTGCAGCGAAAATATCTTGATCTTTTCCAGTTTCACCTCGTCAATAATGAAAATGAACTGGAGGAAATACTGAAAAAAGGCGGCCCGCTCGAGTTTTTAAAAAAAGAGCAGAGCAGAGGGCGCCTGCGCCACATCGGTATTACTTCACACCGCCCGGCCATGATGTTGAAAGCCCTGGATTCAGACGTTTTTGAAACGGTCCAGGTTCCTTTTAACTATATTGAAACCGAGCCGCTGGAAAAGCTGATTCCCCTGGCCCGGTCCCGGGATATCGGTATTATTGCCATGAAGCCTTTGGCCGGCGGTGTTTTCAGCAGCAACCGCTCGGCGATCAGCTGGATTTTAGAGCACGCAGATATTGTTCCCATTCCAGGCATGTGCCGTATCGAGGAAGTAGACGACAATCTTCAAGCTTTAAATGCTCCCCCCGGTCCGGACGAATTGGCCCGGCTGGATAAAGACAAGCAGGAGCTGGGATCAGTTTTTTGCCGCCGCTGTGATTACTGCATGCCCTGTCCGAACGATATCGAGGCTTCCTTTATTGTTCGTTCCGGAATGATCTTTAAGCGGGTTGGTTGGAGCAGGATGAATCAGAACCATGTCGATGCCTACACCAAGGGCCTTAGTTGTGATCAGTGTGGTAGCTGTGAATCAAGGTGTCCCTATGAACTGCCCCTGACCGAGATGGTTATTGAAGAAAGTAAAACTATGCTGCATAAAGCCGTTGAACTCGGGCTGATAAGCGAAGAAGAACTGCAGGAAAGATTAAATGCCGCAAATAAAAAAGAACAGTAAATGTCACTGAAAGATGTATTAAATAATTAAGCAAAGGATGCTGCAGGCAAAGATGGAATTATCGGTGCTTCATCTGGCGGGCATGGTGGTTACCATGCTTCTTATATTAAGCCTGGGCGTTTATGCCGGGAAAAGGGTGCATACCGCGGTAGATTTTTCTGTCAGCGGCCGGAAAGCCGGCTCCTTCCTGGTGATGGGAACCATACTGGGCACCCTTGTCGGCGGGGCCTCGACAATCGGCACTGCCCAGTTGGCCTACCTGTACGGGTTTTCCGCCTGGTGGTTTACCCTGGGCGGCGGTATTGGCTGCTTGATCATTGCCCTATTCCTGGTAAAGCCGATGAGAAATACAACTTTCGAAACCATTCCCCGCTTTATTTCTTCCAGTTACGGGGTTACTGCCGGGGTAATGGCCGCTCTTTTTGTTTCCTGCGGTATGTTTATCAATATTATGCCTCAGATTTTTTCATCCATTGCCCTGTTATCATCGATGTTTACCTTACTCAACCTGCAGCTTGCCGCGTTTATAACCGTTATCCTGATTGTTGCCTACGTGATATTCAGCGGCGCCTGGGGTACAGGGCTGATGGGGTTAAGCAATATAATACTTGCCTGCCTCGGCATGCTGGTTGCAGGCTTGGTGGCTTTTACCTTATCCGGCGGTGTGGATGGCCTGGCTGCGTATTATCCTCCTTACCCCTGGTTCAGCCTTTTCGGGCGGGGAGTCAATACCGACCTTGCGGCGGCTTTTTCTTTAATGGTCGGGGTGCTTTCCAGCCAGATCTATTTCCAGGGCGTTTTTTGCAGCCGCGATTTACCCTCTGCAAGAAAAGGGGTGCTTTTAAGCGCTCTGCTTGCTCCGGCAATCGGGGCGGGCGGTATCATGGTTGGATTATTTATGCGTATGAATTACCCCGGGATCGATCCGGTCCGGGCCCTGCCCCTGTTTGTCATTAATTACCTGCCGCCCTGGTTTGCCGGGATTATAATGGCTGTCCTCCTCCTGGTATTAATCAGCACCGGGGCCGGTTTGACCCTGGGAGTGAGTACCATGTTAAACAGGGATATCTATTTAAGGTTGCGGCCGGAAGCCGATGACCGCCGGGTTTTACTTGTTTTCCGCCTGTTAATTGTGGTGATCGTGGCCCTGGCTTTGATCGTTGTCCTGGTCAGCAGAGGCGAAGTCCTGATCCTGAACTGGAGCTACCTTTCTTTTGGCTTGCGCGGGGCGACGATCTGTTTTCCATTGTTTGCGGTTATTTTCCTTAAAAATAAAATATCGCCCCGGGGCGGGACGCTGGCTGTAATCGCCGGGCCTACCGTGGTTATAGTCGGCAGTTTGCTCCAAACTGCCCTCAACCCGCTGTATCCCGGCCTGGCGGTCAGCTTTTTAATCCTTCTCTTCGATTACCTCAAAAACAGGGGTGATCATTTTGAAGAGCAGGAATAAATACTTGCCGGGGCACGGGGTGTTGACACCCTTATTCTCACCTGCCGGAAATTTGCTTATTTTAGTGAAAACGGAACTGAAGAAAGAACTTATGTGCAAGAAAATATCGATTAAAAGATGGGGAGTGAATCGCAAATGAACGAATGTCGGGAGTTTGCTGATAAGCTGATTAGCCCTGAGGAAGCAGTCAAACGGTTTATTTTTAACGGTTGCCAGCTTGCGCTGGGAGGATTTACAATAACCCGTAATCCCATGGCGGTTGTCTATGAGATAATCCGCCAGCGGATAAAGGATATCCACCTGGTCTGCCACTCCAACGGTCAGGCACTCGATATCCTTATCGGTGCAGGATGTGTGAAAAGGCTAGAGATCGCCTACGGCGGAAACGGCCGTTATGCCCCCACCTGTATCAGATTCGGTAAGGCGGTCGAGCAGGGGGAGATAGAGTTTGAGGATTATTCAAATTACCAGATGGCGCTCCGGTTTTTGGCCGGTGCTCTCAGCCTTCCTTTCATCCCCACTAAAACCGGCCTTGGTTCTGATCTTATGCACTGCGAAGGATTTGCTCCCGCAGTAAGAAAAGAAGAACAAGTGGCCAGCATGAAATATGCCCGGATCGACAACCCCTTTAGCAGGCAAAAGGACGAAGTCGTTCTCCTGCCGGCATTAAACCCTGATGTAACTATCTTACATGCGCAGTATGTCGGCGAGGACGGAACGGTCCAAATAAACGGCCTGACTTTTGCTGACCTGGAACAGGCGA
>SLRT01000003.1 GCA_007130825.1 Syntrophomonadaceae bacterium
GATGTTCAAAACCATGAAAAATAAGCTTCAACTGGCAGTCCAGGTTATCTTCCTGGTCCTGTTCCTGGTCCTGGTAGGAACCGGCCGGGTGCAGCTTTGGATGGGCCTGTTCCTCCTGGGAGTAGTCCTGGCCCTGCTGCTGTCAAGAATATACTGCGGCTGGATCTGCCCGATCAATACCGTGATGAACGCAGTAACCTGGATCAAGAAAATACTGGGCATTAAAGGGCAAAAAACACCGCAGGCGCTGACCAGGCCCTGGGTTCGTTACCTGGTCTTTGCCTTATTCGCAGCCACTTTCGCTGCCAGTATGATCACCGGGCAGCAGATACCGGTCCTGCCGATGTTCTTCGCCATCGGGGTTATCCTGACCTTCTTCTTTCCAGAAGCGCTGTGGCACCGCTACCTGTGCCCGTACGGGACGATCCTGGCCCTGCCGGCAGCAACGGCAAAGTACACTATGAACATAGACCAGGGAAAATGCACCAGCTGCGCGATATGTAAAAAAGTATGCCCGGCGGATACAGTGGAAGTAAATGATAAAAAGTATACGATCAATAAAAAAGAGTGCCTGGTCTGCCTTGATTGTTCATCCAGCTGTAAAGAGGTCGCCATCAGCTACAGTTAAGATTTTTGCTTTACAAAATCAGTTTTTATTTAACACCCGGGAGGTTTAATCCCATGCAAGTAATAAACCTTGAAGACCTGAAAGAGTTTTCCGCATCGGATTTTATCAAAAAAGAGCTTGCGGTTACAGATAATTTCAAACTGCTCTTGATCTGCTTCGAGGCGGGCCAGGAAGTCCCACCCTGCGTGATGGAGCGCAGCACCGCCTTTTATATTGTGGAAGGGCAGGGGAAATTCCTGGCTTCCGATCAAGAACATACCGTTACCAGCGGATCCATAGTTTTGATTGAACCTGATTTGGCCAGGCAAATCAAAGCCGACAGCCGCCTGGTGGTTCTGGCCATGCAGTATGAATAAAAACCGCTTAATATGACCGTGCTGAGAAGAAAACTTTCCATCCAGCTTAACGAACAGGAAAACCATGAATACGAGGTGGGCACCGGTTTAAAACTGGCCTGCTACTTTGGCACATCAGATAAGTATTTCGTTAATTTACAGACCGACGTAGATATAAGAGAAGAAAAGCAAAAGCACTGGAAAGAGTTGGAAGATATTAAGCCTATTCACGCTTAGAAACGGTAAGCCGGCATAAAAAGTATTTATTTACTGATCACAGATCTGCTGCTGTTTTACTACCCGTTGACTGGAAAAACAGTTTGATGTACGTTAGGATTATTAATGGAAACTTGAGTAATATGAAGTTTCCTTTTTATTTTCAAAGCTATTAAAAAGAACCGTTTATTGTTAAACTGCTATAAAGGAGGAAACTCTAAAATGGACAACAGCTGCAGCCAGGAGCTTAGCGACAAGATAGAAGGCCGGAATTTTAAAAAGTTCGGCCTTGACATGAACCCGGTTGTGTCTTTCGCCAGTGCGGCGATCATTATAGTGATCTGCCTTTACGCGCTCTTGAACCTGGAACAAGCCTATGACTTTGCCATTTTGATTCAGGAAATTATCGCCCGCCAGCTTGACTGGGTATTCATTTTATCCAGCAATTTTATCGTTATTATCTGCATTTTCCTGGCCCTGTCCAGGCTGGGTAATGTCAGGATCGGCGGTGTCAACTGCGAAAAAGAATTCGGCAACTTCGCCTGGTATTCGATGTTGATTTCAGCGGGCATGGGTATCGGCCTGATGTTCTGGGCCGTCGGTGAACCCCTGACCCACTTTATTGAAGAGCCGCCCATTTTTACCCATTCCGATGCCTCTTTCACGGCCATGGCCACGACCTTTTATCACTGGGGCCTGCACCCCTGGGGAATTTACGCCCTGATGGCCCTGGCCCTGGCCTTTTTCGCCTACAACCGCAATATGCCTTTATCTCTGCGTTCGGTATTCTACTTTTTATTCAAAGATAAAATCTACGGAATTATAGGCGACATTATCGACACTTTTGCGGTCCTATCCGTACTGTTTGGCCTGGCGGCTTCACTGGGCCTCGGCGTCCAGCAGATCAACAGTGGCCTGGACTACCTGCTGGGCACCGGTATAAGCATTTGGATCCAGGTGCTATTAATAACGCTAATCACCCTGGTGGCAATAATATCGATTATCCTGGGTATTCACAAAGGAATCAAAACCCTGGCCATGGCTAATATGTACTTGGCATTTGTCTTTATGATGGCTGTTTTTATCCTGGGGCCAAGCGCCTACATCATCCGCCTCTTTTCGAATTCACTGGGGGTATATTTCAGCAGCCTGGTCCAGTATTCTTCCTTTCTCCCGGTAGATGGCAGCGCCTGGCAGGCTACCTGGACCATTCCCTTCCTGGCCTGGTGGATCGCCTGGTGCCCCTTCGTAGGGATGTTTATCGCCAGGATATCGGTTGGACGCACGGTCAGGGAATTAATTGTCGGGGTCCTGCTGGTCCCCTCGCTGCTGTCCTTTTTCTGGCTGACAGTCTTCGGGGGTGCGGCAATCAATATCAACCAGATTTACGATGGCGCCCTTTTCGAAGTGGTGCGGGACAACCTGCCGATAGCATTATTCGAGCTGATCACCTTTTTAAATATCCCCCTGGCAGAAGATATATTCAGGGTTGTAATCTACATCGTGGCCACCGCCCTGGTCGTTAACTACTTTGTCACCTCTTCAGACTCCGGTTCCCTGGTAGTGGACAAAATCGCTTCCGGCGGAAAGATTGAATCCCCGACAGCACAGCGGGTTTTCTGGGCCGTGATGGAGGGTTTGCTCGCCGCCACCCTTCTCCTGATCGGGGGAGACAGGGCCCTTGAGGTATTGCGATCAGCTGTAACCAGCGCCGGCCTGCCCCTGGCTATCATCCTGGTTTTGATGACCTTTTCCTTAATCCGGGGCATAGCAGTGGCCCATACAAAACAGATGAGGATCAAAGATTACCAGAAGATAGATAGGATCCTGAAGAAGAAATTGGACCAGGGAAATAGCGGCGGCCATGAACAATAACATACCAACACCTTTTTCAAGCAAAAGTTAAAACGATACCCGGCTCATACTTGATGCTTAAATGTAAAGCAGGTTTATTTTTAGTAAAGGTAATTCTGCCCGGACAGGGATTTTAAAAAAAGAACAGGGGGTTGGAAAGGCTGTAAAA
>SLRT01000110.1 GCA_007130825.1 Syntrophomonadaceae bacterium
TAATCCCCTCCTTTATTTTTTTGTTTATTAATCTTTTAGGTATCAAAACTAGTAATGGCATCAAATATAAGGATGCTCTTTTGCTCGGTCATATCCTCAAGCGTGTCATGAATACTTTCCCTTCCGTGTCCGCTTAATTTAACGCCTCCAAAAGCCAAATTTTCCAGCCTGACAGCAGAGGACCAGTTTATAATTACGCCTCCTGCCTCCAGGCGGTAAGCGGTATCAAAAGCCCTGGAAATATCATTTGTGAATATTGCCGCCTGCAAGCCATAGGAACTATTATTAGCCATATTAACCGCTTCATCTAGATCCTTAAAAGCGACAAGGGGGGCAACAGGCCCAAAAGTTTCTTCTCTGAACAGCTCAACTTCGGGAGGAACATCGGTTAAGACTGTGGGTTCGATAAAACAACCGTTACGGTGACCTCCGGCTCTAATCTTTGCTCCTGCTTCTACTGCGCCGTTAATCAGCCCTTCCACCTGCTTAGAAGCACTTTCATTGATAAGCGGACCGACATCTGTATCCTCTTCCGATTGGTCGCCAACCTTTAAAGCCTTTGCTTTCCCGGCAAGTATTTTAGCAAATTTGTCATAAACCTTGGTGTCCACAAATATGCGCTTGACGGCACAGCAAATCTGTCCATTCCCCCTGGCAAGACGCCCGAGAATAATCGCATCGGCTGCATTCTCCAGGTCAGCATCTGCACAGATAATTGTAGGATCATTGCCTCCCAATTCTAAATGAACTTTTTTAAGACTTTGAGCGGCCAGCTGTGAAATTTTAATACCGACCTCTTTGCTGCCGGTAACTGTTATCAGCTGAATGCCTTCACTTTTTGCCAGAAAGTCTCCAATCAATTCTCCCGGGCCGGTAATGACCTGGTGTGCAGCCCTGGGCAATCCCGCTTCTTCCAGCAGAGCAGCGATCTTAAGAATGGTCAGCGGACAATCACTGGGAGGTTTTACTATCACTGCATTGCCTGCTGCCAGTGCAGCGGCGGCCTTGTGCGCACCAAGCTCTACCGGATAATTGAAGGGAACTATTGCCGCTATCACGCCAAGAGGCTGGCGAATAGTCATAGCAAAATTCTTTTCCTGCCCCGGCACCGCATTGGTCGGAATAACCCGGCCCATAATGCGTTTTGCTTCTTCGCCAAATCCCTGGTAAATACGTATCGCAGCAGCAACCTCTTCCCTGGTTTGCTGAATTGGTTTGCCATTTTCCTTTGCCAGCAATTCACTTAATTCTTCTTTGCTTGATTCCATGGCCCTTGCTAATCGGAACAGTATTGCTGAACGTTCATGAGCCGGTAAGCGCCCCATTTCCTCTTTGCCTCTTTGAGCAGCTTCAAGGGTTGTTTTTGCATCATCCAGAGTTGCCTCCGGTACTTTATCGATAATTTCACCAGTGCATGGATTAGAAATTTCTAACCAATTACCATTAGAAGCTTCAACCCATTGACTATCGATTAACATTTTCATATGTATCCCTCCCTAATTTTATGGTCGACTGCCTGGGCCCTGATCTCGAAGCATTCAAAATACTATTTCGATAATTTTGCCCGCACCCAACACTTATAACTCTTTATTCATTTCCGCAAAATTAGTAAAGCCTGTATCTATGTAACCCAGCTCCTTTGAAATTGCATTTGCTTTATCAATCAGGACATCCTTAAATGTAATCAATTTTGATAAGTCCATTCTTGTTTTTATTGCCGATATACTTACTGCATAACCGACTTTTCTGCTGTAATCTCTTATCGGTACGGCGATACAACAAATATTTTCCTCGTGCTCTGAATTATCAATAGCAAATCCATTATTTCTTACCTCTTCCAGTACTTTGAGAAAATCTTCTTTACAGGTAATCGTATTCTCCGTTAACGATATAATATCCAGGTCTTTTACAATTTCATCTATAACAGCACCTTTTTGAAATGCCAGAATTGCTTTGCCGGCTGCGGTACAATGAATAGGTGCAACATTGCCAATTCTTGAATACATTCTGATCGGCCCTGCGCTTTCGATTTTATCTATATATACAACTCTTTTTCCGTCAAATGTTGTCAGATGTATTGTTTCATTGGTGTATTTTACAAGCTCTAAAAGATGGGGGTGGGCGATATTTCTAATATCGATGGAATCAATTATTTTTGAGGAGATGTTTAAAAATTTTAACCCAAGGCTGTATTTTTTATTATCCGGATTAATTTTAACGTAATCATGCTTCAGTAATATTTTGAGAAATCTGTGGGTGGTGCTTTTATCCATACCTAATTTATCAGATATATCTTTAAGCCTTAACTCACTGCTGTTTTCTAATAGATCTATTATTTTGAAAAATCTTGTTAACGTTTCCACGGTTTTACCTTCTCAAAGTTTCATATAATGAGAATTAATTTTATCTTATGAAATAAAATTACCAGAGCAAATCCCTTTTGTCAAGTGTTTTAATAGGTTGGTTTTTAGTAAATCTTCAATTGAAAGATGGGCAGCAAGAGATGGGAAATGGAAAATTGAACATGGAAGATGGTTGATGGGGAGGGGAAAAAAGAGTCAATACCGTGGGAATATCAGCGGGGACAAATCTTCTGCCTGTTGGAAGATCTGTCCCCGCTGTCGGAAACAAGGTCGGGGAATCTGGACGCGCTGCGGCGTAGTCCCCATATTACCAGGCCGGCCTTTCCTGCCGGCCCGCCTTTGTGATATGCCCGCATGCTTTTAGCCCGCCAGTATGGCGTGCTCCCGTTACCTGCATGGCATTTAGATCATAAGGTTTTCCTCTGTTGACTGATCAAACAAATGAATATTCTCCGGCGGAATAACAAAGCTGACATCATCCTTCCCGCCTGATTCAAACACGGGAAAATTTTTGCTAAAAACTTGTACGCGAATAACGATTTCTATACCGTCTATTGATGCATGAATAAAAGCTTCGCTTCCCATCAATTCGGACACTTCCACTTTGGCCGCTAAGCTCTCCGGTGAACCTTTTTCCACTACATTAATATGCTCGGGACGTATACCGAGGATCACCGGGCGGGGAGTTAGCTTTTTCTGGTGAAAAAGCTGCTGCACCTGATCAGTCAGAAGGATATCCTGATCATATACACTTAGCCTATATTTATCCTGGGTCAGATTAAGTTCTGCCGGTAAAAAGTTCATCTGCGGCACACCGATAAAACTTGCTACAAACTGA
>SLRT01000085.1 GCA_007130825.1 Syntrophomonadaceae bacterium
ATATCGTTCAGCTGCTGCGCAGGTTTATTTAGCAGTTTTCTAAAAAAGCGGCATAAAATTATGAATCCCGGGGTGGTGGTCCTTTTTGCGCGTTGCAATTTGTGTTCTTGAACTTTATGTACCAGGGGTCAGCTCATTAAAAGCTAAACGCCAGGTTATAAAAAGTTTAATCCAGCGTTTGCGTAACAGGTTTAATGTTTCCATTGCTGAGACAGGCAATCAGGATCTCTGGCAGCGTGTTGAACTTGGTATGGCTGTGGTCTGTCATAATGGAGCAGGTGCCGACAGCATCATGGAAAAGATTTTTAATTATGTTGAATTGGAAAACGGTGTTGACATCATTTCCTCCCGTGTGGAGAATTACTGACTGGTCAAAGGAGCCAGGCTTTGATATCACTGGGTAAGATTACTGAACTCGCTCATCACACGGTTTGTTCAATCATTGGCGAAGGCGATCGGGTAGTTGATGCAACCGCCGGGAATGGGCACGATACGATCTTTCTTGCGGAAGCAGTCGGGCCAAGTGGGCAGGTATATGCTTTTGAGATCCAAAAAGATGCACTGCTCAAAACTGCTGAGCGTTTAAAGCAAAAAAACCTTGATAAGCGGGTTACCATGATCCACAGCGGTCATGAACGCTTGTTCAATTATATAAGTTATCCGGTGTCAATCATTATGTACAATTTGGGTTATCTCCCCGGTGGGGATCGGCAGATCACCACAAAATATGATACAACTTTGGAGAGCTTAAAACAGGCGTTAACCCTGCTTAAAGTCGGTGGAATAATAACCATAGTTTTTTACCCGGGACATGAGCAGGGAGCCGATGAGAAAAAACACTTACTGTCTTTTTGCCGAAACCTGAATGCATCTGAGTATGCTGTGCTGCACAAGGTATTGCTCAATCAAGGCAACAACCCGCCGGAATTGATGGTCGTTCAAAAAAAACTTTTTTGCTCTGATTTAAGCGGTTAACAAGGAATTATGGCAATCTTTATAGAACAAATAGGTAAGCTTCAGGAAATAAATAATGAACAGGGGCTCGAATAAACTGGAAGAAAAATGGCGTTTGATTGAAGGCGAGTTAATTGAAGTTGAACAACGGTTGCAGCAGATTATTGAAACAGCAGGCCCCGAAATAGCAGAAGTAAGCAGTTATATTTTTAACGGGTCAGGAAAAAGAATGCGCCCCACTCTTTTTCTGCTTGCTTCCTATCATCCGCAGAGCAGGCTTTTTCCCTATGTTGACGCTGCTGCCGGCCTGGAATTAATGCATACTGCATCTTTACTGCACGATGATGTTATTGATCAGGCATCAACCCGCCGGGGTAAAGATACCGTGCACATTAAGTGGAACAACAAGATTTCTGTTTTAAACGGTGATTATTTGTTAAGCCAGGCTTTTAAAATGCTGGTCAGCTACCGAAACTGGCGGTTAATGGATATAATCGTAGATATAGTCCAGAATATGACTGAAGGTGAAATTGAGCAGGCTTTTACCACTACAGGCGTATCGGATTTGGAAGAACGTTACTTTAAATGGATTGGTAAAAAGAGCGCTTATTTTTTTGCCGGATGTTGTCAGGCAGGAAGTTTACTTGGCGGCGGAGATTCAGAAGAGCAAAAAAATTGGTCTGAGCTTGGTTATAACCTCGGTATGGCTTTTCAGTTGATTGATGATCTATTAGATTATACCGGTAAGAGGGAACTGACTGGAAAGCCGGTTTATGGCGATTTAAATAACCGGGTTATTACCCTCCCCCTGATTCGGACCATTAATTTATCCCGCCGTGATGACTCGATACATCGCCTGTTGGATCACAATCAAGCATCGGATAATCAGCTCTCGGAAGTTTTGCAAGCTGTTTTGGATAGCGACGGTCCTGAATACACTTACCGGAAAGCACAAGAATATATCAACAAAGCCGAAGATGTGATAAAAAGCTTTCACGGCATTAACGAGGATGTAAAAACGGCGCTTAAAGAACTGATCCGCGATGTGCTTAATAGAAATAAGTAGCACGAGGGACATGGCTTGAAATATTTTGCCTGAAATGAGCACAGGCGCTAACAAATTATAAACAAGGCATTGATTAAAAAATATGGAGGACGAATAGATGCCTAATCGTAGTATTTCCAAGTCAGTGATAAAAAGACTTCCCATTTATTTACGCATATTAGATCAACTGATCCGCCGTGAAGTGGAAATTATTTCTTCCAAGGAATTGAGCAATGAGTCCGGCTTCACTGCTGAACAGATCCGTAAAGACCTGGCTTACTTTGGAGCATTTGGAACCCGTGGGTCCGGCTACAACACCGTTTTTCTACGCGAAAAAATCATTAAAATCATTGGATTGGACAGTGTAACCGATACTATTGTCATCGGCGCCGGAAACCTGGGAACGGCCCTGACCCGCTATAACCTGACAAAAAATCCTTATGTCAATGTGGTCGCTGTATTCGATAAAAACCCGGATCTGATTGGTAAAAAAATTCATAACATTGAAGTTCTTCCGATTGAAAAGTCTCCGGAAATAATTAAAAAACACGGTATAAAGGTCTGCTTGATATCTGTTCCCGGTGATTCAGCGCAGGAAGTTGCTGATTTGGTTGTTGAGCATGGAGTTAAAGCGATCCTTAATTTTGCCCCGGTAAAGCTCAGTGTCCCCGAAGGTGTCCATGTTCACAATGCCGACTTGACGATAGAATTGCAGAGCCTGATTTATTACAGCTCGGCCGAAGAAGAACGTTTGACCCGTCTAAAAAAAGAAATGAAAGACAGTCACTCATCGAAGTCTTTTACTCACGAGTAGCTGCAGTAAGCATATGGAGTCCGAAATTTCCCGGCATGAAACTTTTGAGGGCTTGAGTATTGGGGGGGGTGAAAAATTTTCATGGTCCGGGCTTTAGAGCTGCGTGTCAAATCATATAAAAATCTTACCGAAGAGTAATAGCCGATCCCCCCTTGGGTAAGATTTTAAATGATTGATCGCGAGCTGTTGACTTTTGACGACACCTTCTGTATACTTGTTTATGCACATGGAGCTGTGGTGTAGATGGTTAACATATCGGCCTGTCAAGCCGAAGATCGCGGGTTCGAGTCCCGTCAGCTCCGCCAAATCGCCGAGATAGCTCAGTCGGTAGAGCAGCGGACTGAAAATCCGCGTGTCGGCAGTTCAATTCTGCCTCTCGGCACCAG
>SLRT01000096.1 GCA_007130825.1 Syntrophomonadaceae bacterium
AGGGTCATCGGGGATGTGCATCTTGCGATAACACCCAGCCAGGCTGCCATCGCTGTCCAGCACTACCGCAGTGTTGTGGTACAACCCGGCTGCTCGGCGCTCGAACAACGAGGTCACAATCACCACCCCGAGCTCGGCTGCCAGTTCACCGAAATCAATCGCAACGGCATTCGCCACAGGGGCACCGGGCTGGTGCAAGGGAACACCTACACGGGCAAGGGCGTCGGTGAGTGGCTAAATTACTTCGTTTTAGCCGAATTCGGTGCGAGCGTAACCATTAATAATAACGCCGTGTCGGATTGTGTGGGGGTCGTAGGCGAATGGGGATCTGCAGCCTTTTCGGTATGGGATGATCCCGGAACAAAGGCAGTCATTATGGGAAATACGCTTGAGAATAATACTTGGGGCGTTGCTCTCCCGACTGGCTTCAACAACGATCCGGAAGTCCCCGTCGTTGTCGTGATTGAAGACAACACGGTGAAAAATAACGAAGAGGGTATTTACATATATCCCGCCTTTGATGATCCTCTACCGCTGGACCTGACTGTTAAGGCCAATAGGATATTGGGCAATGACTCCTTTGGCATTAACAACACTACGGATCATGTGTACGACGCCCGCTACAACTGGTGGGGCGATGCCAGTGGGCCCAGTACAACAGATGATGATTATGCCGAACTTGAAGATTTTGTCCGTGATCCAGAAACAAATGCACCTGCTGACGGTGAAGGAGATGCTGTATCCGAAAACGTCCTCTTCGACCCCTGGTGGGTCAACGAAGAGATGACCAGGGATAGCGATTACGTTCCCGACCCCGATCCGGACCCCGATCCGGATCCCGATCCCGACCCAGACCCGGTAGTCGCACCCCCGGTATTCGCACCGCCGGTAGTATTTGTGCCAACGGTACCACCGTTTGCTCCTCCGGCAGTCACACCACCGGTCGTGACTCCTCCTGTTACACCCGTGGTTACAGGATTGGTTATTCCTCCTGTACCGCAGGTTACAGCTGAATTTGTAACAGAAGGCACTGCCTTACAGCTGGCCCAGGCTAGATTTGCATATGAAAAGGCCCTGGAGGAGTTTGAAGAAGTCCGCGATGAGTTGACTGACAGCGAAGAAGGAAAAGAATTGATAGATCTGTCTGTAAGCTGGGCGGCCATCCTGGCCCTCGAAGCTTCACTGCAAGCCGAAGCAGGCAAAGAGTTTGACCTTGATGCTTTGCTTGAAGCTTACGAAGAAGCCAGGGAATATCTTGATGAATACGGCCATTACCTGGATGATGAGCAGATGGAAGCCATAACCGCAGTTCTCGATGCGGTAGCTGACGTGATCGCTGAGCTCGATGCTTAGCAAAATTATTAACTGAGCCTATATCACCGGCACTAAACTGCCGGGCAAGACCAGCCGGGACAAGTGCTTGGTTAATCAATGAAGGCCGGGAAGCGGTTGAAATGCTTCCCGGCTTTTTTATAGCATATAAACTGAAAGTAAACCCTTAAAGGCGTCTCAGGTAAAATGATCCCGGCAGGTTAATAACGCGTTCTGCATGTTGTTTTATCTAAACTTATTTTCATAAATTACAATTATTAGACATGCTTCCTCTACTAACAGGGGGAAAAATGAAAGGGTTAAACATACAGTAAAAACCCGGTAACATTGTATGTATAAAAACTTACCGGGGCCAACGCTTTCACTACGGTTGCAATACCTATGCACCAACCTTGCAGCGGAAATATTAAACATATAAATTCCCAGGCCGGGAGATGATCTAAGTCCGGGAAGCGCTACCGGCCCAAATTAACAGTTTGCGCCATTAATCCAGCACCATCATTTGCTCACCACCGTATTCAACCCCGGCGCAGCGTCCGTTATCGGAATAAATAGTTTTGCCGCCTGCGGTTTCTTTCAGAGTAACGCGAACAAGGCCCTGCAGGTTTTCCTGGACCAGGGGAACCATCTGATCGCCGCGAGGGGCCGTTTAAAAGGATGAAGTCTTCGCTTTTAGTCTCGCACTTCAAGGTCAGGCTATAGCGCCGGTTTTTAAAATGCACTGCCAGGCCAGTTCCTTTTTGAATTACTTCCACTTTACTGCGATTCATAGTCGTAAACTCATAAAAAATGTTGCCGGCGACAGCAACTGAAAAAGTATTCCTGGCAGCTGAGAACTCTTTAGTGGGAAAGCGCTCATAGCGATATGGTTTTTTTATACCATCAATTATCTGGATAAAGGCATGATCATGCTCCGGAACTGAGCTGAAAAAGACCCCGGGAATAAAGGCAAAGGCTTGTTTCACTTCCCGGTCGACCAGTTTAAAATACCAGCCTTCAAAATAGTTCTTCCCCAGCCTCTCGTGGTAAAGATCAGGGCAACGCAGACTTTTTAGGTTCAAATAACACCTTCCCTTTCATTATCGAACCACAGGCAATGCCAAGTCGCCGGTGGTTTCCAAGTCATTTGCAGCTATGATCTCGCTCATAACAAATCAACTCTCTTTCTTAAAAAGCGCCGTACAATACAGTGCTGCTAGCTCTGTAAATAATACTGATCATAGAATTAAATGTCAGTAACGATAACCCAACCTGATCGTATCAAGCAACTGTACGGTAACTTTACACCGTGTAAAATACATATCAACAATTGTTTGGCTTTGCTAATCCGCTGGATGATCAGTTCTTTTTTTTTTGCGATAATAATCAGATCCACATTTTATTTTTCAAAAATATTAAATATAAATATTGACAAACTCACGTGGGTCATGCTAATATTAGACCAGGTAGTCTAAACCATCCGGTCTAAAGAGAGGCGTTGAATGATGATGGTTAAGCAAGGTTTTTTAAATCTTACAAGAGAGGAGCAAAAAAATGTTTTTGAGGCGGCCCTGGATGAATTTTCATCAAATGATTATGACTCGACTTCAATGAACCAAATTATTATCAATGCCGGTATTTCCAAGGGCAGTATGTATCATTATTTTCACAACAAGGAAGACCTTTTTATGTACATGATAGAGCGGGTAATGGAGAAAAAGGCCGCCTTTTTAAAAAGTTTTCTTGATCATTTTGATAAACCTGCTGAAGAAATGGCTTTTTTTGAAATTCTTACATTTCATTTGGAAGCATCGATCC
>SLRT01000020.1 GCA_007130825.1 Syntrophomonadaceae bacterium
AAACCGCTGAAACTATTGCGGATTTTGCCTCTTACCCTGATTTTCAAGTATTTGCGAAAAATACTCAGTGTTTCCGACCTGGAAGCTTATTTATCGCGTTTACTGCAGTTAAAGGCCCGTGCCGTAACCTGCGATTGTGTCGAAATTGGAGTAGATGTTGATAAAATTAGTGATCTGGAGGCAGTAAAACAGCACCTGCATGTATAAAAAAAGCCCGTTTTATTTTAATCAGGGTACTCTTTTATCCGGCCAAGATGCAAGTCTGTAGGCCTTATTGCCATTTGATCCAGTTAGTGTCGCAAACACAGAAGCAGTCGTTGAATCAGCGGGATTATATGCCAGCAGGTATAACTCCCCTTTTTTAGTATTAATGACAGTTTCACTTGCCAGGTAGGATAGCGGGCCATAACGAGGATGGTTATATTTAAAGTGTTCGTAAGTTAAATTATATTGATCGGCATATTTGTGGCTGGAGTACCAGTCGATATCGAATTGTTTTATTTTTAGCAGTGTTTTCATCAGGTGCTTAAAATAATCAGTATGACGGTAACGTAAAGTAGAACGGCGGAACAGGAGGATTTCAACGGTAGCCATGTCCCGCCATGATGATCCAAAAATTTCCCTGCTTCCAAATTCCGGAGCGTAAATTAAATATATGAGGTTTTGGCCGGCCGGAATATGCCTGGTATAATTTAAAGTTTCGGGAGTAGCAAGGAATAAATTTAAAGCGCCTGTGTTGACAGCTACTAGATCAGAATAGGCATCGATTATCAAGGCGGGAATTTTTAAACACTCTATTTCACAAAAAAGGGTGTTTAATTGGTTAGCGGGGTCTTCTTTTTCAAATAGGTCTTCGTTCGCCAGGCCGAGGGCGGCATAAAAGAACTCCTTCTGCTCCAATTTTGTCAGGTTGAAAGCTTTGGCTAAAAGCATCAAGGTCCGGGTATCCAGGTATTTTCGATCACCTCTCTCCAGCCTGCCTAACTGTTCAGCAGATAAGTGAACCGCCTTGCATAAACTCTCACGCGTCCATGAATTACCAAGTTGATCTACGCCTCTTTTACGCAGCGCTTTTATTAAACGTCCAAATTCAGCAAGATACATTTTAGCTTTCCTTAGTTATGGATTTTCAAACATAAACCTTTGAATATTCGCATGTTGTCTTACGAAAAAATGCAACAAATATGATATACAAAACAAAAAATACTGTTTATGCTTAATTGTACATAATCATACGCTACTGAGCATAAAAATAACCCTCTTTTTTATATATTACCTGATCTTAAGATAAATGCAAAGGTGCCCAGGATTATTTCCAATTATTGCCGGGATGTTTGCTGTATGCGGTTTTTTAAGTGAAATATTTCTCATGGCGGCAGAGATTAAAAGTTTAATATTTTGCTGTTTCAATATAGGGGCCGGCCTGCATTTAGCCAAGATTATCACAGGTTTGCCGGAAATTGGCAGTATTATTAAAAAAAGAGAGGTGGGTTTAAATGGTTGTTACCGATGTTCGCGTCAGGAGATTAACCTGGGAAGGCAGAATGAGGGCAATTGTATCAATCACCTTAAATGAGACATTTGTGGTTCATGATGTACGGGTAATAGAGGGAACCAGCGGTTTGTTCGTGGCAATGCCCAGCAAACGGAATCCAAACGGTGAGTTCAGGGATATAGCGCATCCAATCGAGGCTGAAACCAGGGGTAAGATTCAGAAGGCCGTTCTTGATGCTTATACTGTTGAGTTGGAAAAAGAAGCTGTTAAAGCCTGAAGATCTATAATATAATAAGTTCATACTTTGTCCCTTCCGAGCAACTAAAGTATAATGACTACATCAGAATTATTAATGAGGAGGGACTGCTTGTGAAACAGCTTTGGGCCCTGATTTTGGCAGCCGGCGAAGGAAAGCGAATGTATTCCCGGCTGCCCAAGGTTCTTCATCCGCTTTGCGGCAGGAGAATGCTAAGTTATATTTTGGGAAGCGCTGCTGAACTGACTAAACAGGTTTTAATTGTTGTTGGTCACGGCGCTTCGCAGGTTCGGGAAACTTTCGGCGATAATTGGAATTATGTCTTACAAAAGCAGCAGCTGGGTACTGGTCATGCTGTAATGGAAGCCCTGAAAGCTTTACCGCAAAAAGGAACTCTGCTGGTGTTGTGCGGAGACACCCCACTTCTTGAAACTTCATACTTAAAAAAACTTCTGGAACATTATGAACAACATGCGGCGGTAGTGGCCTCAACAAAAGTTCCTGATCCTACCGGCTACGGGAGGGTCATACGTGGTCGAAACGGTTTGGTTGAACGCATTGTTGAAGATAAGGATGCATCAATAAAAGAAAGGGAAACTTGTGAAATAAACACTGGTACCTACTGCTTCGATATCGAACTGCTTCGTTATTATTTGCCCCGGTTAACCACCGAAAACATTCAAAACGAGTATTATTTGCCCGATGTGTTATTCCTGATGCATCAGGATGGCCTCAGTGTCGGAGCATATTGTATTGAAGATTACCGGGTTGGTTTGGGCATCAATAATCGTGTGCAACTGGCCGAAGCGGTTTCTGTTATCCAAAATAAGATTACTAATGAGTTGATGCTTAAAGGGGTGACGCTTGATGATCCGGGTTCTGTTCATATCGATTATGATGTTCAAATTGGTACGGATACGGTCATACGGCCCGACTGTGTAATCGAAAAAGGAACTGTAATCGGTAAAGAATGCCGGATTGGTCCGGGAACCCATCTTTATGAAGCGGTTATAAATGATCAGGCCGTCGTTCAGCATTCAGTAGTTAATAAAAGCGCCATTAAAAGCGGTTCAGTTGTTGGTCCTTTTGCACATATAAGCGCAAAAAAAATGATAAATAATGAGTAAGGTTATTTTGTCAATTTTGAAACATCAGCATTTAGCAGGAAAATCCGATCAGATGATAGAAGTTTATAAAATCATCAGTTCAAATGTTAATCTGGGGTTTCTACTTATTTTACAGGAGGGTTCAAGGTGATCAACGGAGAAGAGTTGAAGATTTTTTGCGGCAGCGCTTATCCCGAATTGGCTGAAGAAATTGCCGAATATGTTGGGGTTCCCCTGGGTAACTGTGAAGTTACTCGTTTTAGTGATGGTGAAATATCGATCAGTATTGGCGAAAGTGTCCGCGGGGCTAATGCATTCCTGATTCAACCACTTAGTGATCCGATCAATGACAGTATTATGGAGTTGTTAATTATTATTGATGCTCTTAAAAGAGCCTCCGTTAATTCGGTCAATGCTGTTATTCCCTATTATGCTTATGCCCGGCAAGACCGCAAGACCAGGGCCCGTGACCCGATTACAGCCAAATTGCTTGCTGATTTGATAACGGCGGCAGGGGCAAACCGCGTTGTGGCAATGGACCTGCATGCCGGACAGATCCAGGGTTTTTTTAATATACCGCTTGATCACTTGACTGCACTGCCGATTCTTGCTAATTATTTTATTGAAAAGAAAATAGAAAACGGGGTAGTTGTTTCTCCCGACCTGGGTGGGGTCACAAGAGCCCGCGATCTGGCCAATCGCCTGGTAATGCCGATCGCAGTTATTGACAAAAAGAGACCTGCTCCGAATGAGGCTGAAGTTATGAACATCATCGGGGATGTTAAAGATAAAACGGCTATATTTATTGATGACATGATCGATACTGCGGGGACAATTACTTTAGGCGCAGAGGCCTTAATTAGTGAAGGGGCTCAGAAAGTTTATGCCTGCTGCACTCATCCGGTTTTCTCCGGCCCGGCCCTGAAGCGATTGAGTGGTTCCAGTATATCTGAGATGATCTACACCAATTCCATTCCGGTTGATCAGGGTTCGCTAAAAAGTGTGCATGGTTGTTTCAAGGCTCTTTCAGTAGCCCCGTTAATAGGCGAAGCGATTTTACGCATTCAAAAGAAACATTCGGTAAGTGAACTGTTTGATTGAGTTGATTTTCGCTGCTTCCTGCAGTATACTATTGCAGAAGGAGGCTGGATTAAATGGATAGGATGGCAATGGAAGTACATACACGCCCGCCTTTGACCAAAGGGCAGCGCAACCAATTGCGCCGGGAAGACAGGGTTCCGGCGGTTATTTACGGTAGAGGGGCAGATAATTTCCCCCTGGTTTTAGATGGGCGCACTTTACGCCAGGTTTTAATGACGGGGGGCAGTAATGTTCTCCTTGATCTCAAAGTCAAGTCAAAAGGTAAAAAGACACGTCAGGAAACGGTTATGTTCAGGGATATCCAAAGGGATATGCTTTATCAGGATCGCATTCTCCATGTCGACTTTATCCGCATATCGATGACCGACAAGATCGAGGTGGCTGTTCCTCTTAACTTTATCGGAGAACCGGTTGGTGCAGATGAAGGCGGGGTCCTGTCATTAGTTGCCCGGGAAATTGAGGTTAAATGTTTACCGGCCGATATTCCTGAGCAATTTGATATTGATATTTCTGAACTGGGTATAGGTGACAGCATTACAGCTGAAAGCCTGGTTCTTGAAGGCGATATCGAACTAATCACCTCGCCGGAAACTATATTGGCCCAGGTTCTGGCGCCGATGGCTGAAGAAGAACTGGAGCCGGCTGTCGAAGAAGAGCTTGAAGAAGGCGAAGAAGCTGCTGAAGAAGAAGCACCCGCTGAGGAAATTGAAGAAGAAGAAAGCTAGTAAAGCTATTGCAGACAGCACGGAGCCGGAAGGTTTAAATGCCCCTTTGTGGAGGGGCATTAATCTTAGGTGCGCCTACAGCGGTCTTGGAGTGATTATATGCATCTGATTGCCGGTCTCGGTAATCCAAAAAGTAAATATTCCGGCAGCAGGCACAATCTCGGTTTTCGGGTTGTGCAAGCATTATCCCGCCGTTTAAAAACAGGTAATCCTGCTCAAAAGCACCGGGCTTTGTTTACTGTTACAGAATACAAAGGACACAAATTAATGCTTGCTCAGCCGCTTACTTATATGAACCGCAGTGGGCTTGCTGTATATGAGCTGATGCGAAATAATCAGGTTGATCTGTCAGAACTGCTAATTATTTACGACGACCTCGATCTTCCGCCCGGTTCTATTCGCCTGCGCAAAAAAGGCGGAGGAGCCGGTCACCGTGGTGTTCAGTCGGTTATCGAAGCACTGGGTACAGAAGCTTTTCCTCGTTTGCGAATCGGTATCGGTAAACCGTCTCCCGGGATGGAAACAGCAAATTATGTTTTGCAACCGCTTGGACCGCCGGATCTTGAGTTGATCGATCCTGCTGTAAACCGGGCGGTGGAAGCCGTACTGGTTTTTGTCAGCGAAGGCCTGGAGAAAGCGATGGAGGAATTTAACCAGGGGTTGTCTTCTCACAATTGATACTTCACGATAAAATTGTTTTCCTCACTTTTGATTCTTTTGGTGTACGTAAATGATGTGTTTGATCAGGGGAGGATTTGCTCTTGCCAATTAGCTTGTTGGACCTTTGGTCCGATGAAAAAACTTTAAATAAGATAGTAAGCGGTATTACCGGTCGGTCAGATTTCCGGGCTATGGTAACCGGCCTGGACGGCAGTGCCCGCACATTTTTTATGGCTGCCCTGGCCCAAAAATGCAGTCGCCCGGCTCTTGTTATTGTTCGTGATAGCGATCGGGCGGAAAAAGTGTATTCAGATCTATCGAGTTTTTTTCACGATCAGGTCAGGCTGCTTCCACCCAGAGAATTTGTAATTAACTCAGAAGTTTTATCCCGCAGTGAGGAATACCAGCAGATGCGGTTACAGTTTCTGGAATGGTTGTACGGTAATGACAAGGGTATCTATGTGACCACAGTTACTTCATTGCTTGCAAAAATGCTTCCGGTGAGCACCTGGAACGAGTTAAACCTGCATTTTAAATCCGGTAAACAGCTGGATCGCCAGGAATTGATTGTCCGGCTTATTGAAATGGGTTACGAAAGGGTTTCATTAACAGAAGCCAGGGGGCAGTTTAGTGCCCGTGGTGAAATCATCGATATTTATCCACCCGGCCAACAGCTGCCTGTTCGCCTGGAGCTATTCGATAATTATATCCAGTCTCTGCGTCGCTACGATCCTTCAACCCAACGGTCAACCGAAAAAATGACAGAAGCAGTGATCATGCCTGCACGGGAACTGGTTTTAACGGAAGAAATTTTTCAGCGCGGCAATAAACTGATTCAACACCGGATGGATCAGACCTGTGCCAGGCTACAGCGGCGCGGAGAGAAAGATGCAGCCGAAAAATTAAAACAAGACGTTAACCGCCACCTGGAAAAGTTGGCCCAGCCGGAAGGGTTAGATTATCTAAGCAGCTATTTTCCATTTTTTTATGATAACGGTTCTACTTTGCTCGATTATTTGCCTTCTGATTTTCTTGTCTTCATTGAAGAACCAAGATCAGTGGCTGAAGCAGGAGAAAATTTTCGCCGTGACTTTGATAATTATTTCAACAGTGCCCTTGTGGAAAGAGAATTGCTGGCCTCTGCTGATAAATTGTTGTGGACAGAAAGTGATTTGTTTTCAAGATTGCCCTGTCCATTGGTCAGCTGTTCACTATTTTCGGGAACAGGCGGCATATTTAAGACCGGGGCATCTTTCAACCTGGACACTAAAAGCGTACCTAATTATCACGGCCAATGGGAATTGTTTAAAAGTGACTACCAGGGCTGGATTAAAAATGGTTTCCGGGTTTATCTCCTGAGTTATTCCAACCAGCGTGGCCGGAATCTGTTGGAACAATTATCTGAGCATGGTGTTTTCAAGCCGGTTGAAAATTTTGGAATGGGTTTTGAAGAGACACAGGTGCCTGAATGTCTTCCAATGCCCCCGGTAATTGAGGGCAGCCTGGATGATGGCCTGATTATACCAGAATTGCAGGTGGCCATAGTTACCGAACAGAACCTGCTGCCCCAGGTTAGAAAGAAAAAACGCCTGGGCCGACGTGAAGGTATTCGCCTTTCCGATTACCGGGAGCTTTCAGGCGGTGATTACGTGGTCCATGAACAGCACGGCATCGGTAAATACCAGGGGCTGAGCACTCTTGAAATCTGCGGGGTAAAGCGTGATTACTTGCTGTTAAAGTACAGGGGCGCCGACAAGTTGTATATTCCGGTTGATCAGATCGGGTTGATTCAAAAACATTCCGGCAGTGAAGGCCCGCCGCCCAGTTTGCACAGCCTGGGTGGAGGAGAATGGCAGCGGTTGAAGAAAAAGGTTAATCGTTCAGTAGAAGAACTGGCCCGGGAACTGCTTTCGCTTTACGCTGCCCGCCAGGCTGTTGAAGGGTACAGGTTTGGGCCGGATCATCCCTGGCAGCAGGAATTTGAGACTCACTTTCCTTATGAAGAAACACCTGATCAACTGCAGGCGATCAATGATGTAAAATCTGATCTCGAAAAGCAGCATCCTATGGATCGCCTGGTTTGCGGGGATGTTGGTTATGGTAAAACTGAAGTGGCTATGCGTGCAGCATTTAAGGTGGTTATGGAAGGAAAACAGGTTGCTGTTTTAGTGCCTACTACCGTGCTTGCTCAGCAGCATTACCGCACTTTCCGCCAGAGGCTTGAAGGTTTTCCGGTCAGGGTAGCCCAGCTGAGCCGCTTTGTTTCCAAAACTGCACAAAAAGATGTAATCAAAGCTATTGCCTCCGGTAAGGTAGATATAGTTGTTGGCACCCACCGCCTTTTATCCGCAGATCTTAAATTTAACGATTTAGGCCTGCTGGTTCTTGATGAAGAACACCGCTTTGGAGTTCGTCAGAAGGAGATAATCAAAAAAAAGCGGTTGGAAGTCGATACCCTGGCCATGACAGCGACACCGATTCCACGGACCCTCCACCTTTCCCTGGCCGGCGCCAGGGATTTGAGTGTTATCGATACTCCACCTGAAGATCGTTTTCCAGTCCAAACTTACGTAGTGGAATATTCTGAGGATATCGTTCAGGAAGCTGTCCAGCGTGAGCTCAATCGTGATGGCCAGGTATTTATTGTTTTAAACAGGGTGGATCAAATCGATTCTTTTGCGGAGAGGATCAGGAATCTGTTTCCCGGGGTATCGGTGGCTGTCGGACATGGCCGGATGCCTGAAACGACCCTTGAACGGGTTATGGCTGATTTTCAGGACGGCAGGTACCAGATCCTGGTTTGTACTACAATTATTGAATCAGGGCTCGATATTCCCAATGTTAATACCTTGATTGTTAATGAAGCAGATAAGTTTGGGCTGGCTCAGCTTTACCAGATTCGAGGCCGGGTTGGTCGTTCTAACCGTTTAGCCTATGCTTATCTTACATACCGTAAAGATAAAGTGGTCTCTGCGATTGCGCAAAAAAGACTAAAAACGGTAAAAGAATTTATTGAACTGGGTTCCGGGTTCAAAATAGCGCTCCGTGATTTGGAAATCAGGGGCGCCGGCAATATTCTCGGATCCGAACAGCATGGATTTATCAACGCTGTCGGTTTTGATCTGTATTGCAAACTATTAGACCGGGCGGTAGCAGAATTGAAAAACGAAAAGCCCGAAAACACAATTAATCCTCGCCTTGAGCTCCAGGTCAGCGCCTATCTTCCTTCTTCTTATATTGCCTCCCAGGCTCAGAAGGTCGATTTCTATCAGCGCATCTACAATGCAAAATCCCGGGAAGAATTGCGGGAAATCGAAGAAGAGATCAGCGATTGCTACGGTTCTCCGGGCGAAGCTGCAAAAAACCTGCTTGCAGCAGCCGAACTGCGGGTCTTGGCCGTCAAACTGGGCGTGGAGCTTATTCAACAACAGCAAAAAGATACTTATATTCAGTTTTGCCCCGGATCATTATTTAACAGCGCTTTAGTGAAAAAAACAGCTTATTATAAAACGGGAAAAATAACGATTAAAACTGGTAAACCGCTTAAGCTGAAAATAACAGAAAAAGAGGATTTAGCGGCACAACTTAATGCTCTAATATTATTTTTTAAAGAACTGCTTGACTTGCAAACTGAAGCTGCCGGCAGTCACAGGGCCATATAACTTTATGATACTGTTCAATGCTCAACTAGTCTTAAGAAGGTTTCAAGTTTAGTCGCTAAGGAGTTCTGTTTTGTCAAAGAAGCGGCAGCCCTGACCGCTGCCGGTCTTAGTTCCCCTGTCCCGGTGGTTTTTTCGATAACTACCGATAACTAAGGCTGAAAAAGATGTACTGAACGAATACCGCGAAGCGTTAAGGGCATTGCGTTTGAATTTATTAATGGAATGATCTATTGGCGGGTTCCAATAGAGAGGAGCTAAAGCAAAAATGAGAGAAATAGTAATTGTCGGTCTTGGACCGGGCAGTCAAAAGTATCTGACCTGTAAAGCCCGGTGGTATCTAAAAAATGAACGACATTTATATTTCCGGACACTCAAACATCCGGCAGCTCGCCGTTTTACCAGGAGCGGAAATGTCCAGTCGTTTGATTTTCTTTATAAGCAGGATGACAACAGCGGGCAGCTTAATCGGACAATTTCCGCCTGTCTGCTCAAGGCCGCCCGCCGTTACGGAACCATTTGCTACGCTGTTCCCGGTCACCCTTTAATGGGCGATGGATCAGTTCAGCGGTTGCGTAAATTGGGCCCCCGCCTGGGTATTAAAATAAAAATTGTGCCCGGTATCAGTTATTGGGAACCTCTGCTCAATTATTTGCATATAGACATTATGAGCGGAGTTAAGATCTGCGATGCCATTGCCCTTGATCAGCTCAAAGAACCATGCCGCACGCATCTGATCCTGTCCCAGGTAAAAAATCGTTTCCTGGCTACTCGGGTTAAATTAAAGTTGTTAAAATTATATCCTCCGAATCATCCGGTTATCGTAGTCAAAGCGGCAGGAAGACAAAATGTATGTTCCTTAAAGCTGCCACTTAGCACACTTGATCGTCACCCTTTATATGATTATAATACAAGCATCTATCTTCCCCCTTATCAGGGTTATCTTGTCGGAGATCTGCTCGAAATCATGGACTGGCTGCGCTCTGGAAATGGGTGTCCCTGGGACAAGCAGCAAACCAATCAGAGTTTGCGGCAGTATTTAATTGAAGAGGCTTACGAGGTTATCGGTGCTATAGATGCTCAGGATGATGATTCACTAAGGGAGGAACTGGGAGATGTCCTGCTGCAGGTAGTTTTTCACAGCCAGATTGCCGGGGAAGAGCGCCGCTTTGATTTTTCCCAGGTTGTTAACGAGATCGCGGCCAAGCTAATCCGTCGTCATCCCCATGTGTTTGGTAGAGGTAATGCAGAAGATGCTTCCGAGGTAAAAACGCTGTGGGAACAAATTAAAACAGATGAACGTAATAACCGGAAGGGGAAAAAATCAAACGAGTCTTTTATTATCGATTATTCACTGCCCGCTTTGCTTAAAGCCTATAAATTGCAAAAGAAAGCTGCCGATGTTGGATTTGATTGGCCCTGTGTGCAGGGCCCGCTGCAAAAAGCCAGGGAGGAATTAGCTGAACTGGAAGAAGCCTGCACTGCGAAAGACCAGGCTGCTGTTGAAGAAGAGCTTGGGGATTATCTTTTCACCATAGTAAATCTGGCCCGTTTTCTCAGCGTGAATCCTGAACTGGCTTTGGGAAAGACTATCGGTAAATTTGTGGAACGTTTTCGCTACGTGTTAAAGCAGGCTGAAAAAGCAGGTCACCCGACTTCTCATTTTTCACTTGAGACCCTTGATCAATGGTGGGAAGAAGCTAAAAAATTCAAGAAAATGCGTTAATAAAGCAGGAATCCTCGAAAGTAGGTCGAATAAACACTGGTAATAAAGATATTTATTATGGATGAGGAGGGCTTAAGCTGTGAATAAGACTGAGCTTGTAGATCAGGTTGCAGAGAAAGCCGGCATGTCGAAGAAAGACAGTGAAAAAGCGGTTAAGGCAGTTTTAGACAGCATTACTGATGGATTGGTTAAAGGTGAAAAGGTTCAGCTGGTCGGCTTCGGTACCTTTGAGGTTCGCAAACGCAAAGAACGCTATGGGCGCAATCCGGCTACAGGAGAAAAAATCAAAATTGAGGCCCTAAATGTGCCGGCATTTAAGCCAGGCAAAGCTTTGAAGGATAAAACTAAATAGCTTTCTGCGCATACCAGTTTTAAAAAGGTCTTATATTAAACTATCCCCCCAATTATAGCAGTATTTAATCGATCAAAATGATGGGGGGATAGTTCTCAAAAAGCAGTCGCAGTTATTTTACGACAGAGATTAGTCCGGTCATGGTGAAAAATATAGATCTTTATTTGCTATTCTGTGATGTGGGTGTTATGGGCTTTAAAAATAAAGAAAAAAAATCGGTTCCAAGCTTTTCGCGTTATCAAAGGGAAAGTAATTACAGTGTGTACAAATTAATCAGCGCTGCCGGTATCATTATGATCTGCGCTCTGCTGGTGATTATCGGCGCCCAGTATATTCGGCAGCAGCGGGTCAAACAAGGCTTGGCCGAGCTTGAGTTTCGAATAGATAGACATGAACAGTTCCAGGAGGCGGCGGAAAAAGAGATCGAACGACTGCAGGATCTTAATTATATCGAATTTCAGGCCCGGAAAAGGCTTGGCCTGATCAAGCCGGGTGAAACAATTTTCCAATTAGAGGATTGACATTATTATCAAAAAAGTTATAATAACAATACGTAGAATTATTAAGATTTGAATTAAAATACCGAGGAGGAGTTTTTTATCAAGGAAGAAGTTGTGGTTGGTAGTATTGTGGAAGGAGTGATAACCGGCATAACGAAATTTGGAGCTTTTGTCGAACTGCCCGGGGGGTCAACGGGACTTGTACATATTTCCGAGATAGCTGATGAGTATGTCAAAGATATTAATGATTTTTATAAAAAGGCGGACAAAGTCGAAGTTAAGGTGCTTACGGTTGAAGATAAAGGGAAAATCGGGCTTTCTATAAAGCAGGCCAAGAAAGATTACATCGTGAACAAAAATAAGGATCGGAAGAAGCCGAAAGTTGTAAACAAGGCGTCGTTTGAAGATAAAATGGATCGTTTCCTTAAAGAAAGTGATGAACGGTTGTTGGACTTAAAACGCAAC
>SLRT01000092.1 GCA_007130825.1 Syntrophomonadaceae bacterium
CATGAAACTGGTCGAACTTATCAGGGGCTATTATACTGATGACCGGACAATACAGACCCTGGAAGAGGTAGCAAAAAGAATGGGTAAGATCACCGTCGAGGTAAAAAAGATTCCCCGGGTTTTATCGTTAATCGAATTTTAAACGCTCAATTTGTTGAAGCAATTCGCCTGCTCGAAGAAGGAGTTTCTACAGCGGAAGATATCGATACAGCCGTAAAAGCAGGCCTTAACTACCCAATGGGACCCTTTGAGCTTCAAGATTATGCCGGTGTAGACGTTACTTATTACGTAATGAATTACCTTTATAACGAATTCAAAGAAATGCGCTGGACTCCCCCCGCAATCGCTCAAAGCTTTATTTAGAGCAGACAGGCTGGGAAAAAGAGCTGCGCCGGGTGGTATGATTACTAAACTCATGCTTTTAGAAAATATACTGTTTTGCTTAGAGGAGGAAGGGATTTAAAATGGCTTATTTTAACCATAAATGGGAAACAATGTCTCATAATGAACTCAAGGATCTTCAACTGGAAAAATTCAAAAAACAGGTAAAGCACATTTATAATAACCAGTTTATAAAAAACCGCTTTGATGAAGCAGGCTTACATCCGGATGAAATCAAAAACTGGGACGATATAAAAAAAGTACCTTTTATGACCAAAGACGACCTGCGTGAAAATTACCCCACCGGGCTTATCTCCGGCAATTGGGATGATGTTGTTCGTGTACACATGACCTCCGGAACTACCGGTGTGCCCACTCCTATGCTTTACAGCCAAAATGATCTGGACGTCTGGACCGAGTGCATGGCCCGAAACTTTACAGCCGGGGGGTTGAGAAAAAGTGATGTGGTCCAGCAAACTCACGGTTTTGGACTTTTTACCGGGGGGTTCGGCTTCCATTACGGGCTTGAAAAGGTCGGCGCAAAAATCATTCCTACCGGAGCCGGTGGTTCGGAGCGGCAGCTGCGCTTGATGCAGGAATGGGGAACAACAGTTTTTACAGGAACGCCTTCTTATGCTGCCTATATGGCTGAATTTGCCATGGAAAGGGGTATTGACCCGATTAAAGATTTGAAGCTGCGGCTCGGCTTTCACGGCGGCGAGCCCTGTTCTGACGAACTAAAAGAAAGAATTAACACCCGCCTTGGATATAAAGCTCATGGCGGAGGGATGAGGCGCTGTTACGGTCTTACTGAAATGGGCGGTCCGATTACTATGGACTGTGAATATGAAAACGGAATTCATCTCTGGGCCGACCATTACCTGGTAGAAGTACTCGACCCGGAAACTCATGAAAGTGTGGAAGAAGGGCAACCGGGGGAACTGGTGATCAGCAACCTCAGCTTTGAGGTGATGCCCCTGGTGCGTTACCGGACCAGTGACAATGTCATTGTTAGCTTTGACACCTGTGAATGCGGTCGCACGCATCCGCGCATTACAAAATTCGTGGGCCGGCTGGACGACATGATCCTTGTAGGCGGAACAAATATTTTTCCAAGCCAGGTTGAACATATGCTTCTTAAACACTCTGAACTCAGCGAAAACTGGCAGCTCGTTGTAAGTGATAAAAAAGGCTTACATGCGTTGAAGATAGAAATTGAACCGATTGCCGGGAATGAAGTGGATGAAAAATTTGTAGCAATGCTGGAAAAAGAACTCCACCAAAGCCTGGCCAAAAAATGCCCGGTTGAAATAAAACCGGTCGGCAGCCTGCCCCGGTTTGAAGGAAAATCGGTTCGGGTTGTTGATAAGCGCAAATAATAAAAGATAAAGGGTAGTATGAAGAGTTCACCTGGAAGAATAACAGTTTGCACTGCAATCGCAATTAAAGGTGGGGTTCAATCGAAGGCATTAACTCTTATTTCACCCTTTTTTACCTCGATTCCATGCTTTTTAGGGATTTTTTTAGTGGTTGTTATTAATTAAGCTTTAAGTAAATGGTTTAAGCTTAGCCTTGTAATTTATCCGGGTGCCAGAGGCAATGTGCAGACCTGGCTGAAAGGCAGAAAATATTTAAGTTATGATTCAGTAATAAGCTTAATTGAGCGTTAAAAATAGGACAAAAAAAAGGTATTCATAGTTTTATGAAGAAATATCAAATAGCTAATCATTTTTAAGTTACTTCAGGATAATACATATTGGAGGAGGACGGAAAAATGGGATTTGAGCGTTTTGGCAGGGTTAACTTTATTTCTCAGACAAAAACGGATGCATTTGTCGACTATCTGGAAAATAAAGGGCTGCATGCCACAAAATGCAGCGCCTGTGGACAAACATTTTTTCCACCGCGGGCAGACTGTTCTTCCTGCCTGGGCTGTGACATGACCTGGCTGGAAGTAGATGATCAAGGCAGACTGGTGAGTTTTACCAGGGCATATTTTGCGCCGACAGGTTTTGAAGGAGATGTTCCCTATGTGCTGGCGGTTGCTGACTTCAACAGTATAAAAGTATTTGGACGTTTTAAAACAGGCTTTTCAGAAGATGATTTATACCCGGGCATGGACGTTAAGGTAAAACCTCTTTCTCTTCCCGATGGACAAATAAGTTACGAATTCGTGCCGGCGTAGTTATTTTCGGTTGGTTCTGCTATGCAGTGGTTAAGAAGGAAAGGGTTTTACCTGGAAAAAATATACTCACTAATATAAGGGGGTGTAAGGGAAAAAGAAAGTCTAAATCAGGAACAATAAGTTGGGCTGCAAAAATTAATGATTAATTATCTCAATTCTAAGGAGGATCAGTATGGATCTGAACAAGTGGCCCCGTCAAGAAGGAATAGTTGACCACCAAATTTATGGAGACGAGTTTTTCGGTACAGAACCTCCCTGTGTGATGTATGAAAAAAAGCCGGTTCTTGATACTGAAGGAAAAGAAGTGGAAGGACTTTATTCAGCCTGGGTTACTTTGAACAATCCCAGGCAGTACAATTCCTATACCACTGAAATGGTTAAAGGTGTCATTGCCGGTATGCACAAAGCGAGCATGGACCGTTCTGTGGTTGCAGTTGTCTTTACCGCTATGGAAGACAAAGCTTTTTGTACCGGGGGAAATACAAAGGAATACGCCGAGTATTATAGCGGAAACCCCAGCGAGTATGGGGCTTACATGGATCTTTTTAACGCAATGGTCGATTCAATTCTGATGTGTAAAAAGCCGGTAATCTGCAGGGTAAACGGTATGAGAGTGGCCGGAGGACAGGAAATCGGCATGGCCTGCGACCTTGCCATCTCTTCTGACCTGGCAATTTACGGCCAGGCCGGACCCAGGCATGGCTCGGCACCGGTTGGCGGTTCTACCGATTTTCTGCCCGTCTTCTTGACCATGGAGCACGCTATGTGGAGCTGTATATCCTGCGATATGTGGAGCGCCTACAAGATGCATCGCGTAGGACTTATTTCCAAGGTAGTGCCCGTCCTCAAGGTTGACGGAAAATTTGTGCGCAACCCCCTGATCGAGACCGATAAATACCTTGAAGACGGAGAGGTAGTTTACGGTGAAATGAAAAAAGGTGAAGAAAAAGACAAGGGCAAAACAATGCTCAAATCCGGTGAAACTGATTTTACTTTGCTGGATAAAGAGGTAGACAAGGTCATATGGACCCTGACCAACCTCTTCCCGAACTGCCTGATGATGTCCATTGACGGGATTCGTCAGAAGAAAAAGTTTTTCTGGGATCAGAACAAGCTTTCCAGCCGTCACTGGCTGTCTGCTAATATGCAGACTGAAGCTTACCTGGGCTTTAATGCTTTCAATACCAAGAAACTGACCGGACAGGACACTATTGATTTTATCAAGTACCGTCAGCTTCTTGCCGAAGCCCATCCCTTTGATCAAGAGCTAATCGATGCGGTAATGGGAGACCGGCTTGAGTAAAAGCTTGTTGTTATTTAAAGCGTTTTAACGGTTTTTGAACGGTCGGTGTTCTCACCTTGATAGAAACCCCTTTCTGAAGCAGTTGCCGGATCCCGGCATTACCAGGATTAACCGGTTTAATCCTGGAGGTAACAATCAAAGGAGAACGCCGACCATCATTATATAACAGCAGGCAAAAAATGGGGTGATTTGTTTTGGCTTATGAATTTTTAAAAACTAAAAGCGAAGCTGGAGTATGTACAATTATCCTTGATCGTCCTCCCCTTAATGTATTAAATATCGAGATGATGGAAGAATTAATCCTTGCTTTGAAATGGGCCGGAAAACAACCCGAGCCCCTGTTAGCGATAACCGGAGAGGGCAAAGCGTTTTCTGCCGGCGTAGATATAGCCGATCATACCCCGGAAAAAGTTGATCAGATGATCGATGTTTTTGATCGCCTTTTCCACACCATGTCTGAAATAGAAAAGCCGATCGCCGCCCTGGTCAACGGAGCTGCCCTCGGGGGAGGCTATGAGATCGTTATCTTCTGCGACCTGGTAGTAGCTTCGGAGAAGGCCAAGTTGGGCCAGCCGGAAACTAAAGTGGGAGTTTTCCCGCCGATAGCCTGTTATATCTTGCCCCGCCTTCTTCCCTGGCCACTGGCCATGGAGATAATTTTAAGCGGAGACCAGTTTGATGCAGCGCGAGCGGAGCAGATCGGCCTGATCAACAAGGTGTTTCCTGCAGAAAGTTTTAAAGAAGAAACAAAACAGTTTTTAAAGCGTTTTTCTGAATTGAGCCCTGTTGTATTGGCCCTGGGTAAAAAAGCTTCAAAGGCCGCTCTCGGTAAAGATTTTGCGGAAGGGCTCAAAGCAATTGATCGGATCTACCTGGATGAACTGATGAAAACAGAAGATGCCGTTGAGGGTCTGCAGGCATTCATGGATAAACGGAAACCGACCTGGCAGGGAAAATAAAATTTCCAAAGGAGGTTTTTCCTTATGAGTATTCCTACAAAGATCGAAACGTGGCAGATGTCGGAACCCGGAAAACTGGAAAAGACCACTATAGATGTTCCGGAACTAAACCCCGGAGAAGTGCTGGTTGAAGTTGCCGGTTGCGGAGTTTGCCATACAGATGTCGGTTATTTTTACGATGGCGTGCCCACCGTTTACGATCCACCGCTAACTCTGGGCCACGAGATCAGCGGACGCGTTGTGGCCGGAGATGAAAATTTAATCGACAAAGAAGTGATCATTCCGGCCGTAATGCCCTGCAACAAGTGCGATATCTGTGCCGAAGGGCGGGGAAACCGCTGTCTCAAGCAAAAGATGCCCGGAAACAGTATGGGTATATATGGCGGTTTTTCCAGTCATATTCCTGTTCCGGCCGAGGACCTGTGCGTAATCGAAAAGCGTAACGGAACCCCGCTTGAATACTTCTCAGTCGTAGCTGATGCTATCACTTCGCCCTACCAGGCCGCTAAGAGAGCTAATATTAAATCCGGTGACAGGGTTGCAGTTATAGGCGCTACAGGTGGTATCGGAGTCTATATGACCCAAATCGCCGCCGCACTCGGAGCCGAGACAGTAATTGCTATCGCCCGGAACAAAGATAAATTAGAGCGATCATTGCAATTCGGCGCAACTCATGCCATCAGCACTCTTGATCAGGGAGTAAAAGATGTCCGTAATGCCTACAAGGGTTATTGCAAAGAAAACGGCCTCCCTGGCCATGGATGGAAAATTTTTGAATGCACAGGAACTAAAATGGGCCAGGAAATCGGCCTGGAGATGCTGTCTTTCACCGGAAAGCTAATGGTCGTCGGTTTCGGGATGCAAAAGGTTGAGTACATGCTTTCCCGCCTGATGGCTTTCGATGCGGAAATTATCGGAACATGGGGCTGTTTGCCACGTTACTACAAAGAGGTCCTGCAGATGGTACTCGAAGATAAAATAAAAATCGACCCTTTTGTGGAGGTACGTCCGATGAGCCAAATTGAAAAATCCTTTGAAGAATCCCATGCCGGAAAACTAAAGAAAAGAGTAGTTCTGACCCCTGACTTTTAGCTCAACAGGCTTTATTAACCGACTCTGCAAACCCGGGTTTTCTAAAAAACACACCCTCCCGGGGAGTGTGTATCTCACTCCCGGGAGAAAATAAGCCCCCTCCCCACAACTTAGAGGGCCGGGGTGGGGGCTTCTTCAACTTTCCTTTTTAACATCACTGGTTAGAAAAAAAAGGATAGAGCGTCAATGTGGAGGCTGGCACAATGGAACATGTAATTATTGGCAATAGCGCCGCTGCGATTGGAGCAATTGAATCGATCCGTAAAGTTGATCAAAATAGCTCTCTGACTGTAGTAAGCAACGAAAACGAACATGTATATTCTCGCCCGCTTATAGCACATTACCTGGCCGGTGATGTTACTGAAGATCGCATGCCCTATCGCCCGGAGGATTTCTACAGGAAAAACCGCGTAACCACGCATCTTGGAACAAGAGTAACAGAAGTAGACCCTATAGCTGAAAAGCTCTGCTTTGAAGACGGCTCGACGCTTAAGTATGACCGCCTGCTTATATCGACAGGTTCGAAGGTAAGCCTTCCACCTTTGCCCGGGTGCGAAGATTTTGAAGGCATCAACATCTTCCAATCTTACAACGACGCAAAAAGAGTTCTCAACCGGCTAGAAAAAGGCAGAAAAGCAGTAGTAATCGGGGCCGGCCTGATCGGACTGCGTGCTGCATACGGTCTCCAGGCAGCCGGAGCGGATGTAACCCTGATTGAACTTTTACCAAGAATTGCAAGCCGTATATTAGATAAAAAGGGTTCCAGGCTTGTACAAAAAATCCTTGAAAATGGCGGAATAAAGGTTTTTACCGGCTGTTCTGTAAAAGAAATTATCGGGACTAAATCAGATGGAGTAACCGGAGTTATTTTGGGAAACGATGAAAAAATTGATAGCAATGTAGTGATCATGTCCACCGGGGTCACCCCCAATACCACCCTGGCTGAAAATACACCCCTGGAAGTTAACCTGGGGCTCGTAGTCAACCGCTATTTCCAGACCTCCTTTTCCAACATATTTGCCGCCGGAGATGTTGCCGAAACTTTTGATATTCCCAGGGGAGCGGGAATGGTCAACGCCAATTGGCCCAACGCTTATGAACAGGGCCGGTATGCCGGCTTATGTATGACCGGAGAAATGAAGAAATATCCCGGATCGGTGGGGATGAATTCTGTCTCGTTTTATAAAATGCCGGTTATTTCAATGGGGCTTTTCGATCCGGAAACTGAAGGAGTAGAGGGAACAGAAATAAAAATCAGGGAAAACCTCAAAAACAACATATACCAGAAACTAATTTTTAAGAATAACATTTTAAAAGGCGCAATTTTGATCGGTGACATCGGCTATGCCGGGACAATTAATGACCTGATTAGAGCACAGGTCCTTGTGGGCGTTATCAAGGATTCTATATTAGAAGAAAAATACCAGCTCTATAACTTTCTGCGCAAAAAGCGAAGAGATAAGGTAGAAGGCACTGCAATCCAGTGGCCGGAAACACACTCTTCAACCAGCCGTTATGAGAAAAGCTTTAATGAAGAAACATGGACCGAGCGAGAGCAGGATAAAAGGATCTGGCGTTAAACAGCCGGCCCGCTAAAGGGGTGAATGCAGTGGAAGAAAAAAGGCCGCTTTGCGTTAACGCGATTGTAAATCTCACCGAACGCACTGTTGAACTGACAGAAACCCCGGAGGAAATCATCAGGCAATTTGTGGGCGGCCGGGGCCTGAATATGTATTACTTGTACAAGTACCTGAAGCCGCAAGCCGATCCTTTGTCTCCGGACAATGTATTAATCCTGGGAACGGGGATACTTACCGGTACCCTCTCTCCCAATAGCGGGCGTCACAACGTTACCTGCAAATCACCCGAATCGGGAATCATCGGCGATGCAAATATTGGTGGTTTCCTGGGACCGGAAATGCGCTTTGCCGGCTTCGATCGGCTGATCATTCTCGGCAAAGCGGATAAACCGGTTTATCTTTACCTGGAGAACGGCAAAATCGAGATTCGCGATGCCTCAGATTACTGGGGACTGCTGTGCAGCGAAACAGAGGCAAAGTTCAAATACGACCTGGGATCTGATATTGAAGTGCAGTCGATCGGACCGGCCGGAGAAAACCTGGTCCGTTTTGCCTGCACGCGCTATGGGGTAAAAAATGCCGCCGGACGAACCGGCACCGGGGCGGTTTGGGGCTCCAAAAACTTAAAAGCCGTGGTGGCCCGGGGAACCTGCGGGCTGCCCATTGAAAACCCGCAAGCCATGATCGAGAAATACATCGAGCTTAGAGACTACCTGAAAGAATCCAAGGTAATCAATGTTTTAGGCCGGGTAGGAACTCCCCTGCTCTACGATGTGAGCAATTACCTGGGCGCTATTCGCACCCATAACAGCCAGCAAACAGTTTTCTTTGATACGTTAAACGCAGAAGAGGTTCATAAACATGTCGATAAAATGCTCGGCTGCTACGGATGCGTGGTCCACTGTCGCCACCGCAACACTCTCGGCGGAGAGGGACCGGAGTATACAACCGAAGTGCTCCTGGGGGCAAATATTGGTGTGGCTGATACTGGTAAAATGATTGACCTGAACAATATCGTCAATGACCTGGGGCTGGATGTATCTTCGACAGGAACATATATCGCCTGGGCGATCGAGCTCTTCGAGAAAGGATACCTGACAGAAGAAACTTCCGGCCGGATTCTCCGCTTTGGCGATTACAATATGTCCAGGCAGTTGATCTATGACATTGCTTACCGCCGCGGCCTGGGAGATACCCTGGCTGAAGGAAGCAGGCTGGTTGAAAAATTCGGCCCGGAAACCGCCGACTTTTTAATCGCAATCAAGGGCCTTCCGCAGTCTGATCCACACGATGTGCGCTATTTAAAAGGCTTTGCCCTGGGAATCGCCACTTCTTCACGCGGTGCGGATCACCTGAGAAGCAGGCCGACACTGGAAATTCTTGACCTGCCTCCATCATTTACCACGCAGATCTATGGTGAAGCGGTAGATCCTAACCCAACTTCATATCAATCTAAAAGCAGGGTTGTTTACTTTAGCGAAACCATTTATGCTGTCGTTGACTGTATGGGCATCTGCAAGTTCATCTGCCACGGTTTTAACAGCCCGCGAAACCTTAACTACGATCATTTTCGCGAATTGACCAGGCTGGCCACCGGCCTGGAATTCAGTAAGGAAGATCTGCATAGTATCGGCCGGCGGGTTATCGATCAAGAACGGTTGATCAATTACCAGGAAAAAGGGATCACTCGGAAAGACGATACCCTGCCGGCCCGTTATTTTAACGACCCCATGCCCAGCGCACGGGCGAAAGGAAGTTACATCAGCCATGAAGGATTTAATAAAATGCTAGATGAATACTACGAACTCTGCGGTTGGGATAAAGACGGCAAGCTGTTACCCGGAAGAATCGATGAACTGAATAGACTGAGAGACATAAAGGAGCACAAAAGGGAGGGATAAACATAATGGTCCTGAAGCAAAAACAGATTTATTGTCATCCCGATTTGTGTATTGGATGCCGTATTTGCGCCAACGCCTGCGCCCTGGCCCGTGAAGGAGAAGCCAACCCGCGCCTGGGACGGATTAATATTCGTCAGAATCTATTTGAGCGCTATGAATACCAGGAATTATGCCGTCACTGCGACGATCCTCCCTGCCTCGACGCCTGTATGGTGGGCTGCATCGAGAAAGACGCATATACAGGGATAGTCACCAATGACGACAGCTGTGTCGGCTGCTGGATGTGTGTAATGGTTTGCCCTTATGGAAGCATGAGACGGGATCTGATCAAGCAGATGGCCGTTAAATGCGACCAGTGTAAAGATAGAGAAGGGCCGGTTTGTGTCGATGTATGCCCTACCGGCGCCCTTGTTTTTAAAGAAAGAGAAGATACGCCAGAAGATCCTTTTTTTACCGGCCCTGCGGTTACCTGACTAGTTTAACTGACCGGGACATAATATACCGTGAAAGCGCTGATCCATCCAGTGACAAGCGGAAATTTTCTGCAAAGGGAGATTGTTATCAATGGCTGTCAAAATAGAATTTAAGTCGGGTTTAAAAAGTGTCACCGGCACTCCCTATGTCACTATCGACAAGTCATTTAATACATTTGAAAAAGTGCTTACAGAACTTATCAGGCTCTATCCCCGCCTAAAAGAAGAAATGTTTTATTCCGACGGGACTATTGATTATATCTATCAGATTATCCATAACGGTAAGCGCCTATCCTGGCCCGAAGACAAAGATGTCAGAATAAAAGACGGTGATGTCTTAATCTTTATGGTTTTCATGGCCGGGGGGTAAGGCGAAAACGCATCTTTAGCCTGTTATGGTCACTTTACATGCAAGAGGTTCTTGCAGCGGTTAATATTGCTGGAAAAGCCGATATCAAGCTGGCACAGGTAATTTGTGCCAGTAACGGGGAGATGGATAACATTGATAAACCGCTTAATGCCAACAAATGGCAAATCTGGTATTCATTACGGCTACGTGATCATCACCATGGGTACTGTAGTCGTAGTTGGTTCCCTTGGTTTTGCTCGTTTCGGCTATACGATGATCCTACCGGTTATGCAGCACAGTCTGGCTTTAAGTTCAACAGAAATGGGCTTTTTAGCAGCCGGCAATTTAATCGGTTATTTGTTATTTTCATTCCTGGGGGGAATTCTGGCCAGTAAATACGGACCAAAGCTCGTTATTACCTGTTCTCTGCTGGTGTGTGGGATTGCGATGATCGGAACCGGTTTCACCCAGGGTTTTGCCCTGGCTTTCTTAATGCGCCTGATCACCGGTTTGGGCAGCGGTGGCAGTAATGTTCCCATGATGGGGCTTGCTTCTTCCTGGTTTTCTAAGCGAAAAAGAGGGATGGCCACCGGTTTGATGTCCGGGGGTAGCGGAATCGGCCTTGTTTTGGTCGGGTTGGTGCTCCCCCGTATTTTTGCTTATTATGGCGAATATGGTTGGCGTCTGGGCTGGTATTTGCTCGGTGGTTTAGTAATTTTAATCGGTTTGCTGGGAGTTAAATTCCTGGTTAATCGTCCCCGTGAACTGGATTTGCACCCGGTTGGCGGCAAAGATGAAGCCGATGAAAAGAGCCGGGCCTCTTCCCTGCAGTGGTCACTTGTTTTTCGCTCCAAAACAATCTGGCTCCTGGCTTCGATTTATTTTCTTTTCGGTTTTTCCTACATTATTTACTCCACTTTCTTTGCTTCTTTCCTGGTTGACGAACGAGGGCTGATGGAATCCACTGCCGGTAATTTGTGGGCTTTAGTCGGTGTCCTTAGCATTTTCAGCGGGCTGCTCTGGGGGATCTTTTCAGATCGTTTTGGCCGCAGAACCGGTCTGGTCGCCATTTTTTTATTGCAATTCGCCTCTTTTCTGATCTTCTCTCTCACATTTGATTTCAGCGGTTATTTAGTCTCTTCTATCCTCTTCGGCCTTACAGCCTGGAGTATTCCCGGGGTTATGGCCGCCACCATCGGCGATCATTTGGGCGGCAGGCTTGCGCCCGCCGGCTTAGGGATGGTAACCCTCGTCTTCGGGGTGGGTCAGGCACTGGGGCCGGCAATTTCAGGCTACCTGGCAGACCTAACCACTTCTTTTTCCCTGGCTTTTTTGTTTGCCGCTTTCGGTGCACTTCTCGGAGCATTTATTTCACTGTTTCTAAAACTGCACCAGGCCGGTTTAGCTGATGATAAAAGCGCTGCGCTTTAGTTTATAACACCTGGTTACATAAACTGCAGCAGATTTAAAAATTCGCAGTAAATGGTTTCCGAGAGGACTTTTATTATGGTAGCATATACTAAGATAAATAACTATGAACAACTTCAGGCGCAATGGGAGTAACTATGGGATCTGATAATTCACAAACCAGGAACCAGGAAAAATTAAAAGAAACTATCATTGGGAAAAGCAGCAACCAGGCATACCCTACCCGTAAAAAAATAGGGCTTGTGATGGGACCGCTGTTTTTTATTTTATTACTGGCCTTCATTCCAGCCAGTGATTCTTTTACTTTGGCCATGAGAAGCGCCGTAGCTTCAACAGGATGGATAGCTATCTGGTGGTTGA
>SLRT01000055.1 GCA_007130825.1 Syntrophomonadaceae bacterium
TCTACTTTTTCCTTTCTCAGGTCATATTCCATTTGAATACCCAACCAGAAATCAGCGCTATTACCAAAAAATTTGCCAAACCTAAGGGCGGTGTCTGCTGTTATACGTCTTTTGCCTTTTATGATTTGCGATATTCTTGTAGCTGGTATTTTAGTTTCTTTGGCCAGTCTGTATGCACTAATGCCGAGTGGCTTAAGAAACTCTTCTTCAAGGATTTCTCCGGGATGTACTTCTGGTATTTTACTGTACATTTTGTATCACTCCAAATCAGTGGTAATCTGTAATCTCTACATTATACGCATCATTGTTTTGCCAGGTAAAACATATTCGATATTGTCGATTAATACGAATGCTCATTTGCCCTTCTCGGATTCCTGTCAGTTTTTCTAAGCGGTTTCCAGGGGGCACCTTTAAGTCATTTAACGATACTGACCGATGGATCATTATCAGTTTCCGGAAAGCAATCTTTTGAATTTCCATTGTCAGCTGATCTGTCCATTGCTGTTTCCAAACTATTTCAGTATTTTTATCAGCAAATGACTTTATCATGCTACAATAGTAACGTAGCGCGTTACTATTGTCAAGTTTGCTATTGAAGTGAGACAGGGCGGCGTTTCAAGTATCTTGCCCTGCCTGCCTGAAGTGGTGAAGCGCAGGCGACAGCTGCGCCGATTGGCTATGCTGTTGATCCGGCATTATTATGACGATCTGCCAGGGGCATAAATCAGTTTGGGGTTCGGATGTCTTTACGACCTTCTGCTTTTATAATCTGCAATTAATGCCCGCAATCAAGGTCTTTGTTTTTCCCGGCTTTGTTTTTGAGGATATAGTCTGTCAGTATTTCTGGCCATTCGGGGGCATCAAGGTCACTTCCTTCTGCTAAAAAGTAGATTAATTAATGTATAGAAGGCTGCAGAAAGAAGGAGTTTTCTGCTTAGTTTAAGAATTATTTAACTATGCATATTTAATGCAGTTAACCAGGTTCGGGAGGTCCTTGATGAACAGGTTTAAAGCTGGAGAGCACGAGGGTGTTACCTGGGTAAGGGGTATAGCAGGATGGAGTAATTTCAGCATCAAGGTTTTTCTTTACCTGGTAGACGGGGTCTTGATTGATACCGGCCCGGTCAAACTTTCCGGTATCCTCGTGCCTTTTCTGGAACAGCAGAAGATTGAGACAGTCTTGTTAACCCACTACCATGAAGACCACAGCGGCAACGCTCCATATTTGGCCGGCCGGGAGATCCCTGTTTATATTAATGCAATCTCTTTAGAACGCTGCCGGGTGAAGACCAGGCTCCCCTGGTATCGAAAAGTCTTTTGGGGGAACCGGGAGGCTTTTTCCCCTTATCCCCTGGATGAAAAGCTTACGACAGATAGTTTAACCTTTAAGCCGGTTTCCACTCCAGGGCATGTTTTCGACCACCGCTCTTTCTACCTGCCCGATAAGGGTTTCTTTTTCACCGGGGACCTCTTTGTAACCACGCATCCCCAGATGGTATTAAACACCGAAAGCACTCCCCGCATGATCGAGGATCTAAAAACAGTGCTGCGGTATGATTTTTCTACTGTTTTCTGCGGACATGCCGGGATAATTCACCGGGGCAGGGAAGTATTGCAGAAAAAGCTGGACTACCTGGAGGATATTCAGGGAAAAGTCCTGCATCTTCATAACCGGGGCTTGAGTGTTTCACAGATTACCCGCAAACTCTTTCCAGGCAGATTACACCTGGAGTACCTTTCTTGCCGGGAATGGTCTGCGGAGCACATGGTAAGAAGCCTGCTAACGGGGAAAGCCACTGCAGAAAATCCCAGGCCGCGGACATAAGAGATTTAGCAGATAAAGTTCACCGATTTGATCATTTTGGTTAACCGGTTATTTATCTGCTTGTTAACAACCCTCTCTTGGCCTGCAGACAAAACAGCCCGGACTTGATTCAATTAATATAGCAGAGCCCGGGCTGTTTTAATGGTGTTTTAAGTCTGTTTAATCGCTAAACTCAGAGACCATGATGTCTGATTTTAGATTCAAAGCGGGGCGGATCCCATCGCTTGAACGGGCAAGGCTAGAGCTAAAAGCGCCGGATGAATCTACGCCGGGCACAAATTCGATGAAAGCAGAGGAGGGAGAACGCGTCCAATAATACTGGGCTTTCTCGAAAAGTTTTGCAATCCTTTTTTCATCACCGGCCCCACTGTAGTCTGGGTTTTAAGCCACAAAATGGGGACCCGAAAAGTCCCTGGAAATACAAGATAGGTTCTCGGATTAACGTTAATGCCTGATTGTATGGACTTCGGATATGGCGTCATAAAAATTTTCATTGTGTCCCGAAATTATCGCATAAGCATGCCTAATCCCTACAATACAGGTAAAAACAACCTGGTTGATCCAAAGCTTACAGCGCCAAAATATGCGAAGCTCTTGTTTTTTAGCTTGGGTTGACATTGTTTTACAGTACTGCTATGTTTAATATAGTACAACTTAGTACAATTTTTTTACGGGGTGGGGTATTACAATGGCCAAGAGAAACACAAAAACAATCGGTTTTTCTGTGCCTCCGGAAGTACATGAGGAAATAGTCGAATTCGCAAAAAAAGAGAATAAGACGAAAAGCGAGCTTTTTAGAGAGATGGTAGCTCTATATAAAGAAAAAAAAGAAGAGGAAGAATACAACCGATTATTGAAATATGGCCGTTTAAAGGCATTAGAAGCAGGGTTTAAATCTGAAGAAGAAATAAAAATGGCAATAAATGAATTCAAAAAAGCATAAATTAATATTGGATGCAAATATCTATATCTCTGCAGTTTTGATTGGAGGATAACCAGGAGAAGTATACCTCTACGGATTGCGGGAGGCTTATGACTTATATGTTTCTCCACACATCCTTGAAGAGATGGATAAATGTCTATCAGAAAAATTTGACTGGGATAAAAAAGTAGTTAACGCCTATATTCAACAGATTAAAAGAATTGCTCACTATTACAATGTACAAAATATTGTTTCCGGTATATGCAGAGATCCTAAAGATGATCACATATTATCTTTAGCCGTTGAAACAGAAGCAGATTATATCGTATCTGGTGATAAAGA
>SLRT01000023.1 GCA_007130825.1 Syntrophomonadaceae bacterium
CAGGGTCCTTGCTGCCAACACTTATTTATATTTTTAACACAGTCCGAAAATATTATGAAGAGAGCCCCCACAATCGGAGGCAACATCAGAAGGATGAAAACCGCCTGATTTGATTTGAAGAGATTAATAGAGGCGGTTTTATGTGTTTTACGGGGAAAAGCACAAGAAGCAAGCCCAAAGCAGTATAACTACTCCTGTTTGCGAGCATAACTAAAGCAGGGATGACCTTAAACCGGGGGAAGGCATATTTGCTATAATAACAGCTAATGGTATAAACTGAATTGAAAATATTATTGGGAGGATATAGCATAAATTGAACCTGAAAAGCCTGCGCAACCCTGACTTGTACCACGGCAGAATGGGCAAAAACTACTTTGAAGGCTGGTATTTCAAACTTGTTGACAGAAAGATGAAGCATGCCTTTGTTTTTATACCCGGTGTCTTCTTTAGCCCAAACAGTGAATACGATCATGCCTTTATCCAGGTAGTTGACGGTATGAAAAGAGCCTACCAGTATGAGCGTTTTACTACTAACGACTTTACCGCTGCCAGGGATATTTTTTCAGTAAACGTGGGTGGCAGCAGCTTTGGCCGCAGCGGCATTAATTTTAACCTAACCGGAGAAGAAGTAAAGATTAAGGGGCGGGTTGGCTTTAACAATCACCTGGACTGGCCGGACAGCTTTTTAAACCCCGGCAGCATGGGTTTTTATAACTATATTCCGAAGATGCAGTGCTACGCGCAGGTATGTGCCATGGATTTTGACCTGAATGGCAGCCTGAAAATCAACGGAAATCCAGTTGATTTCAGCGGTGGCAAAGGATATATCGAGAAAAACTGGGGAGCGGCTTTTCCCTACTCATGGGTCTGGGTTCAGGGTAACAGTTTCCGGAAAGAGCATGCTTCCTTAAGCTGTTCCCTGGCTCATATCCCCTTTCCGGTATCAAGTTTCCGGGGTTTTTTGGTCGGCCTTTTCGTTGGAGATTCCTTTTACGAGTTTACTACCATGAACCGCAGTAAAGCAGAAGTGATTCAAAAAGGCACTGACGTGGTTATCTCCTTAAAAAACAGGCACCATAGCCTGACCATTGACTGCGAAACAAACAGGGAAGATTTTATCCTCCTGAATGGTCCCCGCGAAGACCAGATGGTGCCGCTGGTCCAGGAAAATTTGCAGGGTAAGGTTACCGTAATCTTAAAAGAGAATGCTGGCGGCAAAGTTATTTTCGAAGACAGCAGCCAGTGCGCCGGGGTTGAATACGGCGGAGAACAGATGATGGTTCTTGATTGAAAGTTACGATTTTGCTCCCGAGGAGTTCGTTGGCAGAGCTCCATGAATTTTTTATAATGCATTTGCATTGCAAATTAGACGGATTGAAGGTGTAAGTCAAACCAGCCGGTAATCGTGGGTTCCGTGCCGGGCTTTATTGTTTCATGCAGAAATGAGATAATGCTGCTATGGATAGTTACAGCTATTCCATTTGCTGTTTCTCTTGTTCTTCCATCGCCAGCAGTTCTTCTTTCAAAATTTCCGCACTGTTGACTGCTGCTACCACTGCGCTTTCATCGCCTTCGTCGATATCATCAAGGTATGTTTCAACGGTGGCCTCTTCTTTCAGCTCCTCCATGTGTTCCTTGATTAATTCCTGCTTTTTTTCCTGGATCAGCTGTTGCTTTAGCTGGGGCTTTGCTTCTTCGAAACCGTTTTCACCGTTTGGTTCACCAACTAAGTCTGCAGGGTCCTCTTCTACAGGTTCGCCGGTACCGGCAATATCGGTGAAGCCGCCAAACACGTTGCCTAGAACAAAACCGACTACCAGGACAGCGGCGCTAATAATTATGCTTTTCTTGTCATACATACAGTTTTCCCCTTCATTTTTCCTTATTATTAACAAATTAAATTGTTAAAGACATAAGTGCTTATTCCAAATTGGTCGTTATGGTAACAGGTATGGATTAAAATAGCAAGGGAAACGGTGGTAAATTTTTTGTAAATCTTCCCGGCAGGTTATTGCCGGCACTGTTATTGAGCTTAACCTTGTGTTGCCGTTTAACCAGCAAAGTGTGGGGAGGTTAATATGGTCTGGAGTGCAATTTAAAAAACCTGCCTGCCTATTCCTACAGTAGTTACGGCGCAAAAATCAATAGATTCTCACTATGTTATAATAAAGAAAATTGCTTGTGGAGCTGGGGTCACATGCCTAATAATATGGTTAAAATTGATGTGGAAGATATTAAAAAAGCACTAAAACCCGTTCTGGAAAAATATCCAGAAATCGCCGGTGCATACCTTTTCGGGTCAGCCCTGGATTACTGCCGACCTGATAGTGATATTGATATCGGGTTAATAATTGTTGATGAAGAAAAACACTCAGATCAAGCCTGCCAGCTAATAATTGAAAAGATACTCCAGACTCTTTCGCCCATAAACAAACATCAATTTGATCTTGTAATTTTAAAAAGCAGTGAAGCAATTTTTTCTTTTCGAGTACTCAGAAATGGTACTTTAATTTATAACAGAGATAATACAGTGGTTACTGATTTTATAGAAAAAGTTAGCCAAAAGTACAGGAAAGTTTATCCCCGCTACAATAAAGCCCTGGAAATGATAGTTTCGGAGGGGTAAAATGGTTGTTGACAAAGAAAGGGTAAATAAAAAAAATGCCTTTATTCGCAAGCAAATTTCTGATATTCGTTCATTAATCGATGAAAAACCCTATGAGGAGATTATAAATGATCAGTGGATCATAAAAGGTCTCAAATATTCCCTTCAGACTTCTGTTGAGGCATTGATTGATATCGCTTACCACCTATCAGCGAAGCATGATAAGCACGCGCCTGCCGATGCCCGTGATGCATTGCAGTTGCTGACGAATAAAAATGTTTTGCGAAATGATGAGTATGAAAATTATTCAGCCATGGTCGGTTTCAGGAACAGGGTGGTATATGGTTAAACCAGCAGATCTCAAATGAAAGAGTATACAGTATAGCTAAAGAAGAACTCCATATTTTCGAATCCTTTATAAACCAGGTTTTAATATTATTGGAAAACGACTCAAAAGACCGATGAAG
>SLRT01000136.1 GCA_007130825.1 Syntrophomonadaceae bacterium
ATCCTGCCGGCTACCGGGTGTATAGCCACATTGACTTCCTTGCCGTCTCTTTCCAGGGTATCGATCAGCGCTTTAACCGGCTGCTGGGCCTGGGCCAAAGCCATCCCGTAGCCGGGTATTATTATCACTTTTTTGGCCTCACGCAAAAGCGCCGGAGCATTTCGTGCGCTTACAGCAGATTTCGCCGTGACATCAATATCTTCCGTTGCCGTTTCACTTTCCCGTTCATCCTTTTCTGATACTGCACGGGTTTTAAAACCGCCCAATACCGCGGGCAAATTTCTGTTCATAGCCCGGCACATCAACTGGGTAAGGATCATACCGGCCACGCCGACCAGCGATCCGACCCCGGCCAGGAGAAAATTGCCTACCGCCAGGCCGCTTACTGCTGCAGCCACTCCCGAAAGAGAGTTGAGGAAAGAAATAATTACGGGCATATCCGCTCCACCAATGCGTAAAGCCATCAACAGCCCATAAAGAGCAAACAAACCGAGAATTAAAAACTGATACAAAGGAGCCTGCAAAAAATACAACCCGATTACCAGCGCTCCTCCCGCCAGCAGTAAAATACGGAGAAAAAAATCGTGTCCTTTAAAAAAAACAGGTTTCTGGGATATCCAGTTCTGTAATTTTAAGGAAGCAACAATACTGCCGCTAAAAGTAAGTGTTCCAATACCCAGGGCCAGGGCGGCAGTTAACCAGAATACCCATAATTCTGCCCCGGCTTCCACAACCATGGCCGTGCCGGCCACCAGGGCGGAAGCTCCCCCGCCAAGCCCGTTAAACAAGGCCACGGTTTGGGGCATTTGGATCATTTTTACCTGTTGTGCCAGGAAAATACCGACAACCCCGCCGATCAACAAATAAACCCAGATAAAGGAATCCACTGCACCCAGCAGCCAAAAGGTAAAGCCGATAGCCAAAATCATACAAAATGCGCCAAGCCTGTTTCCCCACAAAGCAGTGCGGGGAGACTGCATGAGCCGAATCCCTATTAAAAAACCGATGGTGATAAGTACCGGGATCAATAGTTGCAACAAAGTGATCATCACCCCTTAACTTCTTGCTTCTTTTCGTGCTTGAACATCCGCAGCATTCGCTCAGTAACCCAGAAACCACCGACCACATTAATCATAGCCAATATAATTGCCACCGCTGCCAGGCTTCTCACTCCCGGCGGTGCAGTGGCATAAATAGCAATCGAACCTAAAACAGTAATACCTGACAATGCATTCATACCCGACATGAGCGGAGTATGCAGCAAAGAGGGCACTGCTGATATAACCCGATAGCCCAACAGGGCACAAACCACAAGAAAAATTATTATTGTCGGCGTCAAAATTTACAACCTCCCTGCCTAAAAATATCCTGTTGCCTATTCATGTTCCGCTATTGCTTTCAAAGTGCCTTCATGGACTACTTTGTTATCTTTGGTAACCAGGGACTGCCTGATAACCTCGTCTTCCAGGTCAAACTTAAGTTCACCATCTTCGAATAAATAACTGAGATAGTTATAGGTATTTTGAGCAAACATTTTCGAGGAATCAACCGGAAGGTAGGCTGGAATATTTAAAAGAGCGCTGATAAAGATACCATCGTGGTCAAATTCTTCGCCCCTTCTGGATAATTCACAGTTGCCTCCCTGGTCTATAGAGATATCAACAATGACCGAACCCTTATTCATCTCTTCAACCATAGATTTTGTGACCAGCACCGGCGCTTCCTCCCCGGGAATCAAAGCGGCCAGGATAACCACATCGCTCTCCTTGATATGGGGGGCCAGGATTTCCCTTTCCCGGTCATACCATTCTTCGGGAAGTCTCTGAGCATAACCGCCCTCTCCAACACCAAGGCCTTCAGGAAGATCGAAAGGTATTGATTCCGCACCTAAACTACGAACCTGTTCGTTGGCTTCCGGCCGGATATCCAAAGCCTTTACTTTAGCGCCCAGACGCTTGGCAGTGGCAATAGCCTGCAATCCGGCCACGCCAACGCCAACCACCAAAATCTGTGCAGGTTGTAATACTCCCGCAGTAGTGGGCATCATCGGGATAAAACGGGACAGGTTGTAAGCGGCAATTATCACCGACTTGTAACCGGCTACTGTACTCATCGAGGTGAGCGTATCCAGCTGCTGGGCGCGGGATATCCTGGGAATACTGTCCAGTGTAAAGCTGATTATTCCTCTAGCGGCCAGCATTTTAACCATCTCGTGATTAGCCGGGTTGGCCGGGTGCAGAAAAGATATGAGGAGGCCCTTTTCTGGAATAAGTTCTATCTCGTGCTTACCCAGCTCTTCATTAAATTGAGGTTCTTTTACTTTAAGCACTATATCCGCATTTTTATAGGTTTCTGATGCGTTGGATACAATTTCTGCGCCAGCCTTAACAAAATCTTCATCCCGGAAAAAAGCTTTTTTACCGGCACCGGTCTCCACTAAAACCCTTGCTCCTGATTTTACGCACTGTTCAACAGTATGAGGTGTTGCAGCCACCCTTCTCTCGCCGGTCATAATCTCCCGGGGAACCGCAACAGTAAGGCCGCTAAACTTCATTACAACACATCTCCTTTATGTTCTAATTTTACTGAATAACTACATAAATCAATCATTTTACCCCATGTTAGGCATAAATACAGCTATTTACGATCATGTCGAGCATACGACAACTTTACACCAACCTATTTCCTGAAACCCCGGAAATAGAAACAAAAAAAAAGACATCCTGATCACCAGGACCCCGTAAGGTGATTCATCCATCCTTTAAGCTTAAAGGAACTCCCTTAAATGTACTGCGACCTTTATCTTCGGTCTCCCACAAAATGCTGGATTCTGCCAGAAGCCCGTCCTCCTTCAACTTGTATTTAGTTTTGTTTTTATTAGTATACCAAGTATCTGCTGTAAAAGTCAATCACATTAAATTACATATATTTGTAATTTTTCTAATAATTCTCTACCAGTCCGATATTATTTTTATTTTTTTCACACTATTTTTACCTGAAAGAAGGATTTTTATGCAAAACAGCGAATAAATA
>SLRT01000021.1 GCA_007130825.1 Syntrophomonadaceae bacterium
CTGCGGCGGGAACTGGAAATAGGGCAAGGTAAGGATAATGAGGCGCTGTCAACCGAAAGGGACAGCAAACGGACCAGGCCTGACCTAAACTACTACGCCAGTTCTCGACCCTACAGTGCTGAGGATTCCAAATTTTCCTTGCCTTTTGCGCTGGTTTGTGATAATGTATAGACAGTAAGGGCCCTGTATAAAGGGTCAATTTTTAGGAGGTTTTTTTAATGCAAGGCAAAGTAAAATGGTTTAACCCTGACAAAGGGTACGGCTTCATCGAAAAGGGTGAAGAGGAAGAAGATGTTTTTGTACATTTTTCCGCAATTCAAGAAGAAGGTTTCAAAACATTAGAAGATGGCCAAGATGTTGAATTCGAAGTTGTTGAAGGAAACCGCGGGGAGCAAGCTGCAAACGTAATAAAGTTGTAAATTCGGGGTTATCCTGACTGAACAATAAAGCATTTGCTCAAAAAAGCCGGCATAGACTGCCGGCTTTTTAATGTCATGTTTGGGAAGGCGGGGGTGTTGAAAACACTTCCACCCTATCAGCTTATCAAACAATGTTGCGGCCGGAAGCAGGCAAAGACATTAACATAGTTAATATTTAAACCCCGATCTTCTTTTCAATTATATTTTTGTTTTAGTAAGGCTTTTTTTGAGTAGCGGTTTAAATAAATATGACGCATAAGGTGGCATTTGAGGTTCTTAATTGGTTTAACCCCACCGAAAAGAGCGGTGGCGATAAACGCTTTGCAACCCTTTTCCATGATCATAACTGCGGATGCGGCATCACTTTTGGTCGGCCCGCAGCATATCGCCCCGTTGCCTTTTATCAGTACGGCATTGCGGCCTCTTATTTTTTTGAGGATTGTTTTGACTAAGTCGGCCGAAAATTTATCATCAGCTACCTGCACATTGGGCCCGATGATCATGGCAAAATCATCTATCAGGGGATAAATTGTTTTTCCGATGCGGGATACGGCTAATATGTCGGGAGAAAGGCAGTGGACGATGGCGTTTATTTCCTGGTAGCTGTTGTACAGCGCATGGTGTATTTTAGCTTCCGGTGGTATAGCTTTGCTCGTTGATTCCGGTGGGTCTTGATTAAGACTGATTTTGATATAGTTGACGCTGTCCGGTGGGAAAGGCTCCTCTTCTGTTGCGTCCGGATAGAGATGGAAAAAGTCACCTTTTCTTTCGCTGTTATAGTAGAGTTGTAGTTTGGCTGGAGCGCTTAAATCGTGGTAACCGGTTTGTTCTTTTATGAAGTATTCCCTTAATCCTGCCGGATCGGCGCTTTTGCGACCGCTTATTTCGAAGTAGCGCCGGTTAATGAAAGCAGCACATTCTTTTTCCAGTTCAGTGGCGACCTTAAAAGCTTGATCACAGTTTATTCCCAGGCACAGCGCTCCGTGAGAGGTGATCAGAAATGCTTTGCTCTCGGACCTGGTTAGGGCAGAGGCCACGTTTTTCCGCAGGGCTCTGGTGCCGGGCAGAGCGTGAGGGATGGCCACTACCCGGCTGCCTATTATAGCAGCAGCAAAACCTTCAATATTAAGATCAGAGTTAAGAGGGCTTACCGCTGAAGCGTAAAGTTGGTGGGTGTGGATTACGAAATTGATATCGCCGCGCTGCTTATATACTTCGGCGTGGATGCCTTTTTCAGTAGATGGCTCCAATTCACTTTCAAAACTGCAGCCATCAACATTGACTGTTACTATATCTTCGGGGGTGAGAGTTTCATAAGCCCTGCCGCTGGGGGTGATTACAAACTGGGCGGGGCTGATCCGGCAGCTGACATTGCCCCAGGTGCGGGCAATCAACCCGGTTTCAACCAGCCTTTTCCCGGCTTTAACCACTAATTTTCTGGCTTCATTGCTATTCATCGGTTACCTCTGTGATTATATTTTAACCTCAACGTTGGCAAAAACTTTATCAAAGCGGCTCAGCGTATTATAGATCATTTTTTCAGTGCAGGCGGCGCTGGTATAGAGGCAGCTGCCGGCCCGGCAAGTAAGCACTAAAGGGTATAAACAAGAATATTGTTTTAAGCAGATCAAAGAAACAGCCTTATTGTGTTTATGATACTGCTAATAAGTTTTAAATTTGGCAAGGTCAGTTTTCCGGCAGCGATCTTCATGACTCAAGGTCATCGATAATGCTCTCAAAGTAATCCAGGCATTGGGGATTGACCAGGGCATCTTTGTTAGTCACCGGTTCGCCGTGAATTATATTTGTTACTGCGCTTTCAACCTTTTTCATGTTCAATGTGTATGGTATGTCGGGGGCCTGCATTATAACAGCGGGTACATGCCTGGGTGAAGCGTTCTCACGCAGGATCTTTTTGATTTTTTGTTTCAAATCTTCAGTTAAACTAATGCCTCCAACAAGCTTAACGAATAAAATGATACGCTGGTCTCCACGCCAGTTTTGTCCTATAGCCACGCTATCGATAACTTCATCTAATTTTTCGACCTGGTTATAGATCTCCGCAGTACCGATTCGGACCCCGGAGGGTTTTAACACCGCATCAGAGCGACCATAAAAAGTAAACCCACCCGTATCACTATGGCGGACCACATAATCGCCATGCCGCCATACACCGGGATATATTTCGAAATAGGCCTCCCGGTATTTACTGCCATCCGGGTCATTCCAGAAATAAAGGGGCATCGGGGGTGCGGAGGCTTCACATACCAGTTCTCCTTTCTGATCAACTATTGGCGCTCCTGCTTCATCATAGACATTTATTTTCATACCTAAAGCCGGTCCCTGAAGCTGACCGGCATAGACTGGATTGATGGGGTTTCCGATACAGAAACAACCGTTGATATCTGTTCCTCCTGAAATGGAATTAAACCACAAATCGTTCTTGATATGCTCATAAACATACTCAAAGCCTCCGGCGGAAAGAGGAGAGCCAGTTTGCGATATCTGCTGGAGCGCTGCCAGGTCATAATTTTCACCGGGCTTTACCCCTTCGCTGCTGAGGTAGTTAATATAGCTGGCGCTGCAGCCAAACACCGTGACTATTTCATCCTGGATTAATTCCCACATGGCGCCGCTGTCTGGATAACCGGGGTTGCCGTCATAGAGGATTATAGTGTTTCCCACGGCCAGGGAGCTTATCATCCAATTCCACATCATCCAACTGCAAGTTGTGATGTAAAACAGGACATCTTCGCGCTTGAGGTCAGTATGCAAAACAAGTTCTTTTAAATGGTTGATCAGTATTCCCCCGGTTCCCTGAACCATACATTTAGGCTTTCCGGTAGTTCCGGAAGAAAACATTATGTACAAGGGGTGGTCGAACGGCAGCTGTTCAAACTTGATTTCGAGTCCTTCCTCGTTGGCCAGGAAGTCTTCGTAATGTACAGAGTTGGGCACTTGGCCGATATCGGCTTTTTGTCCCGTGTAAGAGGTAACGATTACTTTTTCAATCGATGGTGTTCTCTGGGCAATACCGGCAGCATTAGAGAGAGATTCAAAGGGTTTTCCTTTATAAAAATACCCGTCGGCCGTAAATAAAACTTTTGGTTCTATCTGGCTGAGGCGGTCAGATGCCGCTTCCTGGCCGACATCTGTAGCACAGGAAGCCCAGGCGGCTCCAATGCTGGTAGCAGCAAGCATACAGATAATTGTTTCCATCATGTTCGGCATATAAGCTGCTACCCGGTCACCCGGTTGAACGCCAACCCGGCGAAGTGATTTTGCCAGGCGGGCCACATTGTCATAAAGCTCAGCGTAGCTCATGCTGGAAGTTTTTTGCGTTTCCCCTCTGAAGACAAGAGCACAACGGTCGTCTTTGTACCTGAGCAAATTCTCTGCAAAGTTAAGCTGTGCTCCGGCAAACCATTTGGCTCCGGGCATTTTTTGCGGATCATCAACTACAAGTTCATAGCCTTTTGACGCCTTGATCCCAACGTAATCCCAGATAGCCGCCCAAAAATCAGGCAGTTCATTTATTGACCAATTATAGAGCTCTTCATAGTTGATTATCTGCTTGTCATATTTATTATTGACATACGCGATAAAGTCAACCATGTTAGAATTCTTTTTCCGTTCTTCAGGCGGTTTCCAGAGTAGTTTTGCCATAAAATTTACCTCCTAAAAAGTTATGCTTTTTCGTTTATAAATTATTCGACCAGGGGGTAAGGGTTATTAAAAAATCCAACTTTGATGGCATTGGCTTTTCCAGGGTAGATGACGGCAGATCGTGTTGTAATAATTAAGGTTCAGGGCAATTATCTGTTACACGTTCTGCCGTCCTTCTGTTCCTTTTTATCGCCGGGTTTGAGAGTTTGCGCTTTAACAGCTATCTACTGTGCAGTATTGCTTGTCTCATTTAAATAATCCCGTGTCAGGGGAAGCTCATTGTTTAAACCCTTGCTGAAAAGCAGCTGGTGAATGTCCAGCCCGCTGTGGCGAAAAGATGAAGAGCTGCCCACCAAAAATAAGCGCCACATGCGGACAAACCGCTCCCCGTATTTTTCTTCTACCCGGTCAACTACTTTCTCAAAGTTTTCTGCCCATTGGCCGGTGGTCATGGCATAATGCAGGCGCAGGCTTTCCACGTCAATCAGGTGAAAGCAGTGGTCGGGTAGTTCCCAGACTATTTCTCTGACGGAGGGGATATAGCCCCAGGGAAAGATATACCTTTCCAGCCACTCGTTGGGCGGAACTTCGGTTGGACGGGTGATGCTGTGCAGTAATGAAAGGCCCCCGGGTTTTAACAGTTTATTTATGCAGGTGAAATATTCAGGGATGTATTCTTTACCGACATGCTCGAACATGCCGACACTGACTATTTTGTCAAAAGTGAGTCCTTCAGCGGTAAGGTCACGATAATCGGCCTGGCGGACCTCAACCTTTCCTGCAAGTCCTTCTTTTTCAATCCGGCGCTTTGTTTCCTCTTCCTGTTCCTTGCTCAGGGTAATACCGAGGGTTTTTACGCCGTATTCTTTGGCAGCTTTAATAATCAGCCAGCCCCAACCGCTGCCGATATCTAAGAGGCGTTCGCCTTCTTTCAGCTGCAGCTTGCGCAGGGTGTGATCAATTTTTTGCAGCTGCGCTTTTTCAAGGGAATCCTCAGGTGTTTTGAAATAGGCGCAGGAATAACTCATTGTATCATCCAGCCACAACTTATAGAAATCATTACCAAGGTCATAATGGTATTGCACTTTTTCAGCCTGTTTCTGGCAAGTGGTTTCTTTCTGGCTCTTCATAAAACGCTGCAGAAAGCCTTCTATATTTTTGTTTCCCTCAAACAAGTCCTGGTTTTGGATCAACAGGTTGAAAATATCTTTTAAATCACCTTCAAAATCAATTTTTTTATCCATGTAAGCTTCACCAAACTTAAGTTCAGGGTCGCAGAGCATTTCTTTCAAATTCAATTTTTCGTTTATAATCATCCTTATAGCCGGTTCATGTTCCCTGTTTTGCCCATACACTACAGTCTGTCCGTCCCAAAAGGTAACCGCAAAAGGTCCCCCTTTCATTCGAGAAAAAATTGATCCTAAAAGTTGTTTTTGCATTTAGCTGCTCCTTTCATTAGTTATAGCTTCTTGATACGTTTGTAACTAACCCTGGCGCTTTATCTACTAAAAAAACTTTATATGTGAATCAGGGCTCATGTTTATGCTATTCACAGGAAAAACAAGCAGGATAATGCTCAGGCCTAAAAAAATAAATGCAAACGGGCAAGTAAGGCCCCAGTCCGGATTGATAAGGTTGGGAATGGTAGCAACTATAAAGATTCCGCTGAACACAAAAATTACTCCGGAAACAACCACAAGTAATTTTGAGATCATTGGCATCATAGTAATCTCCCCCACCGGTTTCTGTCTAGTATATGTTATTAGATGGAAATGTCAACGATCCGCGATCCGCAATCCCGGGACTTTGTTATGATAATGTGGGGAATTGATCGGCAGCGTAACTCTCAGGATTTTACGGGACATCAGGTTTATGGTGAAGATTAAACCATATAACTTTTGCTACATGCTTACCTGCAGCCCTGGTGTTACAAATACCGCATATATTTAATGTGATATCGTTGAACCAAGGTGGTAAAATATTGTCATAGACTAATCTGATGTCACAATTTCTTAATACCCGGTTTTTTTAACCCGGTCTTTAACGAGTTGATCTTTTAAGTAAAATCCAAGATCGGTTATTAAGAAATTTGGAGGGATAGAGAGATGATTGTTCGTTGGTCAGGGTAACCTTAAGAACACCGCGGTAAAATTCATGACATAATACCTGTTACTAGATGTAATCAACCATTTTAGCAAGATAGAAAAATGAAATAAGCAGGGCATTGAAGGGATGGGTAATGCAAATGGCAAATACAAATACGGAAATCGTCAAGCGGCGTTATGATCGGATTGCTTTCATATATGATTTTATGGACTTTGTCGTGTCGAACAAACGGCGCATGGAAATCCTGAAAATGGTTCGGGGTGAAGTGCTGGAAGTAGGAGTAGGGACAGGGCGCAACCTACCGCTTTATCCTCCGGGGAGCTCGGTAACCGGGATCGATATCAGTCCGGTTATGCTCAACAAGGCCAGGCAAAGAGCGGTAAAGAGTGAAATGAATGTCAAGCTGGAAGAAGCAGATGTTCAAAACCTGCCTTTCAATGATCATTCGTTTGATACCGTGGTAGCGACATGCGTATTTTGTTCCGTACCGGATCCGGTAGCCGGATTAAAAGAAGTCAAGCGGGTTTGCCGCCATGACGGCCAAATAATATTGATTGAACATGTGCGCAGTGAAACACTGCTCGGCGGTATGCTTATGGACCTGTTCAACCCTATTCCTCTTAACATTATCGGGGATAACATCAACCGCAAAACTGTTGAAAACGTTCAGATAGCGGGGCTTAAAGTGATCGAGGTTAAAAACCTTATCGGACGAATAGTCAGGCTAATCAGGGCTCACCCGTAAAAATTGTGTCCAGGCTTAATTCAAAGTAAAATTGCTTAAAAGCGTTTACAGGCAAACCCTGATGAGAAAACACCATAGTCAATATATTACTTCAACTACGCGATGCTCCGGGTAATGTTCCAATTTAAATTATTCCGCGCTGATGGGATTTATTCGCTCTTCCATCTCCTCGTAAATAAAACGCCAGCTTGTGCTGAAACTATTTCACCCTCTTCATCAATAAAGTAGTACATCGGAATATACATGGTCCCCTGTACTATTTGTCCCTCCTATTTGCTGTCAACTTTAAGCACTCCTGCTTGAGCAATATTTTCTGCTTCCATTTCCCTGATTATAATGGTGACTACTTCTTTGGGACATTTCAAAGTTTCGGCAACTACGGCAGTGACCTTATTCACCATCTCCCGCTTTTGTTCTACAGTTCTTCCTTTGAGCATTTCTACTTGCAATACAGGCAAAACTAGCCCTCCTTTTCAAAAATCTGTTTTTTATTACTTCTATTGAAACCAATTATAGCTTTTGTTGCTTATATCCCAGAGTTTTGATTGATCCCTTAACGTTTATCCTGTTCTGCGCTACTTCTCAGCCAGGGATCTGTTTGTTATGCCTGCCTGGATTAATCGGGTCTGTGAAATTGTAAATATAAAAAGTGCGGCTACAGCTGAGCTGCTTCAAAACAATACAGTCCAGCCTTAAAAGAGCTTAAAAAATATGTACATAAAACCAAAATTGTTGCTATTATATGGTTTAAAGTATCTTCATGTTTTGTTTGTTATTTTTGAATCTTTTTTGTGAAGCAGAGTGGACTTTGTTTTAATTACAATACATCATTTATGAATAACTGTCAAAATATTAGAGTTAATACTCATAAGGTCAAAGGAGTGGGGTGAAATAACCTGATTTCCTTGCTCTTTTAAAAATAATGGCACTTACTATTTTTGTTGCAGTGTGGTAAGATCCCCTGGTTGGTTTAAAAGATTATGGAGTTGATGAACAATGCAGATCGGCCTGGTCGGGTTACCAACTTCCGGCAAAACAACCCTTTTTAACCTGCTTACAGGAAGCAGCCATTTAACCGGTATCAGTGGGGCAGATGAAGCGCATATCGGCAGCGCCGAAGTTCCTGATCCTCGTATTTCCTACTTGTCAGGACTTTATAAACCGAAAAAAACCACTTATACCCGGATTGATTTTAAAGATATCCCCGGCGTTAAGATGAACGACAGCAGATCTCGCGCTTCACGCCTGCTTAATGAAGTACGCAGCGCTGATGCGCTGGTTGAGGTTTTACGGGTTTTTAAATCCGGTGATGCTGAAGCCCTTGCTGGCGACCCCGATCCTTATCGCGATTTGACCAATTATGGTGCTGAACTGCAGCTGGCGGATATTGATATTTTAGAAAAACGAATTGCCCGCCTTCAAGAGGCATCGAAAACGAAAAAAGATAGTTGTGAGCAGGTTGCCTTATTAAAAAAGTTGCTTGCTGCTCTGGAAAATGATCAGTTGATTAGCAGTTTGCAGCTTTCTGCAGAAGAAAAGCAGTTGCTTGCCGGTCAGAGTTTCTTAAGTGAAAAACCGCTGTTTCTGGTAGTAAATATCGATGAAGATCAGCTGCGCAGTAGTGATTACCCCAATCGTGAAAAAATCTGTGCTTACGCTGCTGAAAAAGAAATTTCCATTATAGAAATCTGTGCCCGGGTAGAAATGGAGATAAATCGACTTAAACCTGAAGAACAGCCGGAGTTTTTAGAGGACCTCGGGTTGGCAGAATCAGGTCTCAGCCGTTTGACACGTATGGTTTATGAACAGCTCAACCTGATATCATTTTTTACTGTCGGGGAGGACGAGGTTCGGGCTTGGACTGTTGAAAAAGGTGCTCCCGCCCGTCAGGCAGCCGGCAAGATTCACTCCGACATTGAACGCGGTTTTATCCGGGCTGAAGTGTTTCATTACAACCATCTCTATCAGTTAGGCAGCGCAGCCAAGGTTAGGGATGCCGGGCACTTTCACCTGGAAGGAAAAGAATATCCGGTCCAGGATGGAGATATTGCCAATTTTCGCTTTAACGTTTAAATCTGTAGAGATTTGATATAATGCTTATAAGGTTTTGCCGCTATTTACAAAAGCAGTAATCGGTATGCCGGAGGTATGATATTTCTGGTTGGGGTTATTGAAAACATCCTCAAGTTTTTGATGTTAAAAGGTTGTATTCGCAACCAGGTAAGAATTAAACTACTAATTAGCAGGTGCTATTTAGTTGTGGCCTGAACTGATTGGAAAGCCATATTTTAAAAAAGGAAGGGAAAAAAACAGCCATGAAAGTTGTCGTGGATGCGGATGCCTGTCCTAAAAGGGTGTTGCAGACCTGTTTAAAATTAGGCCGTAAATATGGTATCCCGGTGTGGACCGTGGCCAGTTTCAACCACAATATTGAGTCGAACCATCATATTATGGTCGGTAATGAATCGCAGGAAGCTGATATAAAGGTTATAAACCTTGCTGAAAAGGGCGATATCGTTGTTACCCAGGATTGGGGCCTGGCCGCTGTGCTTACTGGAAAAGAGGTCAGGTGTTTAAGCCCGCACGGCAAAGAGTACCCTGCTGATAATATGGAATTTTTGCTGGAAGAAAGGGAAATTAAATCTAAATATCGGCGTAGTGGAGGCAGAACCAAAGGGCCTAAAAAACGAACAGCGAAAGAAGATAAGAATTTTTTTAGTAAGCTGGAAGAAATGATCAATCAAGTTGTCCCAGCTAACTGGGTTGGTAACTGAGCTAAAGCGCCCGCTTTGTTCAGGTGGATGCTGTGAAGGTGTTGGCATCACCAGCACATTATTTGTTTTGATGTTTACTAGTGTAATAATGACTTAACAGCCTCATTCTTACCTGGTTTTTTTAAAGCTTGAGCATGCTTTTTGTAAACCTTGCAATCGATCTGCAGGATACGGACTGGGTCGATGTCGAATAAAATATTGACCGATTCGATAATATTATGCTTAAAGGGAGATCGATAACCTATCGTTAAGCAGTTAAATCTTGGACATCCACCGATTTATCCGCCACATCCATGGCAGGTAACAGAGGAGAATTTCTCATTGCAGAATAACCTTCTAAGTGAGAGCTTATTTTCTCTTAGCAACGGCTATATCGGCATACGCGGTAGTTGTGAAGAAGGCCTGGAAGGTAACGCATGTCGATCTATAGAAGGCATTTACCTGAACGGGTTTTATGAATCGGTTCCAATTCCCCATGCCGAAAGAGGTTATGGCTATGCCCTGAATACGCAAACTATGCTTAATGTTACTAATAGTAAAATTATCGAGCTTTACCTGGGCAAAGAGCGATTTAGTCTGCTCAGCGGGAAAGTGCTGCAATTCAAACGGACTTTAGACATGGAAAAAGGCTACCTGCTCAGGGAATTAATTTGGAGATCACCTCAGGGCAAGGAAATAAAAATCACCGTAAAAAGGCTGGTTTCTTTAACCCAGCGCCATCTGATGGCCTTTCAATACCAGGTTGAACCCCTTAATTTTTCCGGAAATATATCTATTTTATCTTCATTGGACGGGGCGGTTGACAATCATATGCATGAAGAAGAAGACCCAAGGTTTTCTGCTTCACTGGGCGATCTCGGATTGGTTGTGACCGGGATATTGCCTGATGATACGCGGGCAGTGATGATTCAGGAAACCCTTCGTTCAAAACAGGTCCTGGCTTGTGCCATGGAAAATTGCCTGACAGAAGGTTCTTCTTTTGCAATCGATAATGAACAAACCGGTGAATCTGCTACGGTTAGCTTCCAGGTTAATGGCCAGGTGAATGGAAAAATCACTCTGGAAAAATTTGTAGCTTACTATACAAGTCGGGACTACCCGGTGGATGATCTGCCGGAACTGGCTGCCGGAATGGTTGAAAAAGCCAGGTTAACCGGTTTTCAGGCCTTGTTCGAGGACCAAAATGAATACTGCAGGCAGTTTTGGGCTAATTCCGGTATTGCTGTTGAAGGCAATCTGCAGGCAGAGCAAGGCCTTCGTTTTAGCCTTTTTCATCTCATGCAGGCCGCAGGATGCGACGGCCAAACCGGTATACCCGCTAAAGGTCTGAGCAGTGAAGGTTATGATGGTCATTATTTTTGGGATACAGAAATTTATATGGTCCCTGTTTTTGCCGCCCTGTTTCCAGAGGAGGCACGCAAACTTTTAGAGTTCCGCTTTTATATTCTCGATCATGCCCGCAGCAGGGCCCGGGAGCTTTCCCACAAGAAAGGAGCCCTTTTCCCCTGGCGAACAATTGCCGGGGAAGAAGGTTCTTCTTACTTTCCGGCCGGCACAGCACAGTACCACATCAATGCAGCTATAGCCTATGCCATTAATAAATATATTGAGATGACCGATGATTATTCGTTTATGCTTGATTATGGGGCCGAGATCCTTTTTGAAACCGCCCGTCTCTGGGAAGATCTAGGCGATTATATCCCCAACAAAGATAACAAGTTTTGTTACAACGAGGTAACCGGGCCCGATGAGTATACCGCCCTGGTCAGCAATAATTGCTATACAAATTATATGGCCCGGTGGCATCTGCAGTATGCATATGAAACTGCCCTCTTGTTAGAAAAAAAATATCCTGCCACTTACCGGAGAATCGCTGATAAACTTTATTTGCAGCAGGAAGAACTTGAAGCCTGGCGCCTGGCGGCCGAGAATACTTATATACCCTATGATCAAAAGTTAAAGGTACACCCACAGGATGACAGTTTTTTTGACAAAGCAATTTGGGATTTTTCAACAAC
>SLRT01000097.1 GCA_007130825.1 Syntrophomonadaceae bacterium
AAAAATAAGGGCGAATATGCTGACCCCGACAATATCGGTTATAATTGTGGGCCAGATCATGGATATGGCTATAGCCAGCAAAAAGGCTTGCTCCCAAATTTTTAGCTTTGTTAAAAGCCAGCGTTGAATAACAGCGCTGAAACAATACATGCCGAAAAGGGAGGTAGCTGAAATCATGACGGCGTTATACCATGTCGTATCGATCAGCAGAAATTCAGTATTATAGATAAACATAAAGGGCAGCAAGAAAGCGGCCATGTCTACCTTAAAACCTTGAATTCCCGATCTTATCGGTTCCGAGCGTGCTACCGCTGCTGCAGAATAGGCAGCCACTCCAACAGGGGGAGTGTCGTCAGCAAGAATGGCATAGTAAAGAATGAATAGATGGATACCAACCACCGGCAGATCCGGTTCTATCATAAGAACCGCCGGGGCGACCAGGGTGGCCATAATTACATATTTCGCCGTAGTGGGAAGGCCCATACCAAGAATAATAGACATAACAGCAGAGATTACCAGCAAAAGAAACAGACTGTCACCGGCCAGAACCGAGAAAAAAATTGTCATCCTCAAACCCAGGCCTGTCAGGCTTATAACCCCGACAATAAGACCTGCGCAGGCACAGGCTACACCGATACCGGCCATGCTTTTTGCTGAACCTTCCATTCCATCGAGAAACTCTTTGACCATTCGTACAAGTTGCTGCCGGATTGCGATTAATGGTTCCTTCACTACCCCTGCCCGGATCTCCTTATAAGCTTCTAAAAGCTTGACTGCCAGGCTGACAGCAAGCATGGCCATAATACCATAAAAGCCTGCAGTCAACGGAGTTACCCGTAAGATCAGGAGGTAGTAAATAAGGACAGCCACGGGTATCCAAAAATGAATCCCGGATAAAAAGGTGGATATAAACGGAGGAATTTCTGCCTGGGGCAAGGATTTAATCCCGGTTTTTGCCGCTTCCAGATGAACCATGATCAATAAAGCAACGTAACTCATAAATGCAGGAAGAGCAGCATGAATGGTAATCTGGTAATAGGGGATACCGGTAAATTCAGCCATAATAAAAGCGGCTGCTCCCATAATGGGCGGTAAAAATTGGCCATTGGTGGAAGCCGCAGTCTCGATGCCGGCCGCTACTTCAGGTTTGTAACCAGCCCGTTTCATCATCGGTATGGTCATAGAACCGGTAACCACAGTATTGGCCACCGAACTGCCAACAATACTGCCCATAAAACCGCTTCCTACAACTGCGGCCTTGGCCGGTCCTCCCCTGGTTCTGCCCAGCATGGCATTAGCCAGATTTACCAGGTAGGCGCCTGCACCCGAAGCCTGGAAAAAACAACCAAACATGACGAAGGCAAAAACAAAAGAGGCAGCCACGCCGACCGGAATACCAAATATCCCTTCCCCTGTTAAATAAAGGTGATCAATTACCCGTCTGAGGCCATACCCGCGGTGGGCAATAAGCTCTGGAAGATAAGGCCCGAGATAGGTATAGGAAAGGAAAACAATCGTAACCACAGGCAGGACAAAACCAAAAGCACGGCGGGCGGTTTCCAGGATCATAATAACGGCTATCCCACCAAAGACAATGTCCATAGTGGTGGGATGGCCGATCCGGTGGGCCAGGTCTTCGTAAAAAACAAAAACATAGAACACAGAAACAAAACTGACCAGGGCCAACAAGATATCGTACCAGGGAAGTTTATAAAATAATTCGCCAGTTTTTTTACTTGAAGGAAAATAAAGAAAGCACAAGGCCAGAGCGACCGATAGGTGAGCTGAACGCTGCAAACTTGCTGTAAGCTGTCCTGCTCCCGAAGTATAAAGGTGAAAGAATGCCCATAAGACCCCAATTGCAAATATAATTATTCCGGCTTTGCCGCCAACTTTCCTGGCCATACCTTCTTCCGTGAATGATTCCAGCTCTTCTGGAATAGTTGGACCATTCTTATCACTGTCTTTGTGCAAACGGACTCACCCCGCTAGTTTACAATTCTTTAGACAAAAGGTGCAGGGCATTTTATGGGGCGCCCTGCACCCTACAGTTATCCAGCCCTGTTTTTAATCAACAAGGCCTTGTTCCTGGAAGTACCTCTCAGCGCCTGGATGCAGTTCAATAGGCATTCCGTCCAGGGCGGTATCCAAAGTGATTAAAGTGCCACGTTCGTGGGCTCCGTGGATCGTATCGATATTTTCAAAGATACCACTGGTAAATTCGTAAGCCAGGTCCTCTGGAAGATCAGCGTGCCCGACCACCATGGCCAGAACAGCTACTGTCTGAGCTTCCGGTACACCGCTGTAAGTTTCAGCTGGTATAACTTCTTCAGAATAATAAGGGTAGGTTTCAATCAACCAGTCTATTTTGTCGTCTTCAATATCAACAATTACAACATCTTTAATGATAGCTACCTCTTCAATGGCTGCAGCGCCCAGGCCAACGGTGAAGAAAGCGGCGTCTATACGGTCATCTCTTAAAAAGTCGGCCGCTTCACTGGCAGTTAAACGCTCTACAGAACCGAGATCATCAAAAGTCAGATCGTAAGCTTCAAGGATCTGCACAGCATTAGCTTCTGTTCCACTGCCCAGGGGGCCGACAGCGACATCTTTACCGGCCAGGTCTCCAGGATTTTCGATTCCGGCATCAGCGCTGGCTACGATCTGGCAGTGTTCAGGGTAAAGAGTAAAAAATCCCCTCATTTCAGGTACTGCCTCACCTTCGAACATTTCTATTCCTTGTTGGGAATAGTAGGCAATATCGTTTTGTAAGATTGCCAGCTCAGCATCCCTGGTCCCAATCAAACGGGCGTTGGCCACGGAAGCTCCGGAAGATTCTGCCGTCAAGCTGAGATTATCCATTTCTTCGTAAGCAACACGGGACATCGCTCCGGAAACGGGATAGTAAACACCGGCCACCCAACCGGAAGCTATGGTCCAGCGCTGTGGGCCATCAGGCTCTTCAGGATCAGGTTCGACAGCTTCTTCCGGCTCACAGCCGACCACCAT
>SLRT01000066.1 GCA_007130825.1 Syntrophomonadaceae bacterium
AACCTGACTTGAACGTTATTATTATCCGGAGCCCTGCTTTTTTGCAGGGCTTTTTATTTGAGCATCCAGTAAACACTTTTTTTCCGGTTTCGGCTAGCTTAAACTGCTGGAATTTAAAAACTGGAGACAAACCGCGACAATTGGTTTAACCGGCAATCACATCACAAAGTATTTTTGCTCGCACCTTGCGCTGCGCCTTTTCGGTAGCAGCTCTTCTTAATGCATCTATAAACTCTCCGATACTCGGATCTTCAGTATCATACACCTGACTGAAATCATTCAATTTGACTTTTGTGCGCCCAATATCTTCTTTTATGTTAAGGTTTCTTTTGCCGTCAAAATCTTTTATTCCAAACAACGAATGATAAACCGCACAGAAGAGGCTGTAGAACAACTGTATTTGTGTATAATGTGTTTCTTTCAATTCATCCGGGGAATAAATTTCCGTAATTAAATCTAAAGCTTCGATCACTTTATTGGCATACAAAGTTAAATCGCTGTCTTCTTTGTTATGCTGTTTGTAATAATTTGTTATAGCTCTTTTTGGCTCAATACCGCCGACCGCAACAACAAGCAAGTCAGAAGCTAATTCAGCTTCTGCCATCCTGGCTACTTTTTGCTTTGTCAACATACCTGATTCTTCCCAGTACGTTACATACTTATAACCAATTTTGTAGCTCGACTGCTTGAAAGGACCGGGGAACTCTGCATTGCGCACTTCTTGAGGGTTCAGTCTTACCGAATAAGTATTTAATCGTGCAAAAATATCAAGTGTTTCTTCGTAGCTTAAATCATACAGCAGATCGACACCGATCTGATAATTTAGTATTTCAGATTTTATTTCCTGCGGAAGGTTCGAATATAAGATCCCGCCATATTCTTCGTTGTGAGATTTGTAGATAGTATAATTATCACTGCAATATTCAATTATCGCACGCAACCTTTGTTGTCCGTCAATTATCTTTTTACTCCTGGCGTCTCTTAAGCTCTGGGTGATCAGTATTTTTGGCATTGGCTTTCCCGTTATGATCGTATCCATTAAATAAGATTTTGCCTGAGTGGACCAAACGCCTCTACGTTGAAAGTCAGGGCTTAGGTTCAAAAGGTCGTTTCTTTGCCATTCTAAGAAATCACCAATACTATAGACCCGGGTACTAAAGTTTTTCATCATTAAGCCTCCCTTAGAGACATAATAACATTTAAAGACATTATATCATTGTTATTCTACTCTTTCCCTAAAAGTAGCGCTGCTAATATTAATACCGCGTTATCCTGGTATTCTTATAGTTTGAACTCCTTAATATTTTTCCCTTTCCCGGTAAAGGGAAAATGTCTTTGCTCCGTCAAAGACCAGGTCAATCAGGTGGACACATCCATTTCCGCCGCCCAGCAAAATAGCTAGTTCCTTTTTCCCCATTTCCAACGGAAAGACTCCCTTAAGTGTATCCATAAAAACCGCCGCTTCTGCGCAAACCGGATCAGGGGCGCGCAGTATTTCACCCTTGGCGCTGATAATCTTGCCCTCCCCGTTTTCCAGCTCCAGTTCTATCGCTACACTGTGAAAGGAATCATGAAGATGACCTACAATCAAAGCATCCTTTTTACGCTGGTATAAAAATTGGCTTTTCATACGGTTAAAAAGCGTTCCGCTGCGATGAGTATAACCGACATGATCATACCATTTATTAGTTACACGGTCGGTATTGCTGTAATAGCGGCAGGCGCCATCGTAGAGGTCGTACCAGTAATTTTCATACTCCTTTGTGCCGGCATATCCCCGGTTTTCCCACAGAAATGTCTCTGACTGAACAACACCGCGAACCCCTTCGGCAAACAGATCTTTTGCCTCCGGAAATTGCATGGGCGAGAGAACCTCCCGAAGTTTCTTTCCGCAGCCGAAATATGCCGTCATTCCTTCTAATCCGGGAATTTTTGTTATCCGTGGATAATCTTCCCCGGGAGCGCGATAGACTTCCCACCAGGCCTGGCGGACAATAAAACTTTCCGGATCAACAATCATCCTGGCACATAATTCTTGATCTGTGCTGCAGTAAGTAGCCTCCACCACCAGTTCATCTTTATCCAACCGGACAGAAGAATGCCAGAAACGCTGGTAAGCACAATGCACAAAAATACCTCCTCTGCAGAGAAATAATATTTTAAAAAATCTTAAAATTCCTTTATAAATATCCTCTCCGGTAAAACGGTTTTATTAAATACAAGTAATTATATTCAAGATTTTAAGATAAAAACCTTTTTAAATCGATTATTAAGCAGACTGGCTGATCTTAACGGATTATGGTTAGAACATAAAAATACGCTGACGGCACCTTGATGCTTTTATAGATTTGATTCTTATTGTCTTGTGCACAAGAGTATTCTGCGTTATGATTGTTTTAAATTGTCCAGCCTCTCCGGTTTACTATACTTTCAGGCAGACCCAGGTGAAAAATATGCCCTGGTACATTGTTCTAACCGGATCAATTATCATCATTTTATTTGGTATTTACAAAAAGCTTAATGTCGGTTTAACCATGTTGCTTGGCGCCCTTGCCCTTGGGCTGTTGTCCGGGTTACCCGCAAAAGCTTTTTTTGAAGTGCTGGTCAGCGGCCTGTGGAACAGCATTACCATTATGCTGATCATCAGCATTTTGCTGCTCGGTGTTTTGGGCCATATTCTTAAAGCAACCGGCGCAATGGAAGAAATGATCGTTAATCTGCATGTACTGGTTTTTGATGTCCGGATCATTTCAGCGGCCATGCCCATGCTGATCGGCATGCTCACTGTTCCCGGCGGAGCAATTCTTTCTGCGCCGCTTTGCGCCGAAGCAGGTAAACAGCTAAACATCTCCCCGGAACGACTAACTGCGATCAATATCTGGTTCAGGCACGTGCTCTATTTTATGCTGCCCCTTTTCCCCTCCCTCATTATAGCCGCCGAGCTGTCCGGGGTCGGTATAAGCCGCCTTGTTTTGCATAATCTGCCGCTTACAATCATCGGCCTGGTTTTTGGATTTTTATGGCTGTTTAAAGGTTACCCCGTCGCGCCAAAAGCGAGTAAAAAAACAGTGGACTTCTCCGGAGGTCAAGTGTGGTCTCTTTTGAAAAGCATCCTGCCGCTTTTAATTATTTTTAGCCTGGTAGTATTCAGTAATCTTTATTTTCCGCTGGCTTTACTGGCCGGAATAATTACAGCCCTGCTGAACTATTTACCGCGCGGGGAGTGGGGCAATGAGCTGTTCGGGCGCCTGCGGACCATGATTGTTCCAGGCCTAAAAATTTCGCTTGCCCTGGTTATAGCCGGCATTATGCTTTTTAAAGAAATGCTCAACCGCACCGGGGTAATTATAGAGCTGACCGATATAATCCTGACCATGGGCATACCGGTTATCATACTAATCATATTCGTGCCTTTTTTAGTTGGCATGCTTACCGGGGATAACACTGCCAGTGTCGCTATCCTCTTTCCGGTATTTATAACCCTTCTGCCTGCCGCCGAAACATCCTACAGCGCCTACGCAGCTTTTCTTTTTGCCTGTTCCACCGCCGGACATATAGTTTCTCCCGCCCACCCCTGCTTCTCATTAACCAGGGAATATTATCAGGCGAATATCAACAAAGTAATCCTTTTACTCGTGCCCCTGCTGACAGCGGTGGTAATTTCAGGTTTTTTGCTCACCCTGCTGTACGAATATTATTAAATGTAATTTAAACTGTTTTTAGTTCATTTTCCAGGTAATGTTTGCGGCAAAGGCTTCTTTGCAGTTTGCCGGAACTGGTTTTTGGTAGGGTTCCCGGTTGAACGAGCATAATATCACGCGGCGGGTAACCGACAACGCCTATAACCTGCTGGCGGATTGAGCGCCTCACTGAGGCTGGATCCTCTGCTCGCACCTCGGCGACAACCACGATTGTTTCTTTGCGCTTGCTGCCTTCAACGCCAAAGGCGATCACATTTCCGGCCCGCACTCCTTCAACAACCCCCACCGATCTTTCCAGGTCTTCCGGGAAAATATTTCTGCCGGCAATAATAATTACATCTTTCATCCTTCCGCATATAATTAGCTCCGGAGGGCCGCCGCTTGGGCCCGGCACAAAATAGGCCAGGTCCCCGGTGCGCAACCAGCCGTTGTCAAACAAGATTTCATTAAGATCCGGGCGTTTGTAGTAACCAGCCATTACTGATGTGCCCCTTATTTCCAGTTCTCCAACCTCCCGCATTTCCCGCGGTTTTCTGGTTTTAACGTCGCAAATTCGCATCTCCAGGCCGGATATGGGACTGCCGAGCAGCGGAAATCGCCTGGTCTGCTCTTTTCCTGGATCAGCAGGCCTGGCTAAACGTTCCATTTCCAGCGCTTTACGATCGACGGCATCAATAGCGACACCTCTCAGCGGAGGGGGAAATGTACCCCCCAGGGACAGCTCAGCCATACCGAAAGCGCAAAAAACAGCTTCCGGCCGGAAACCATGCGGTTCAGAAGCTTCAATCAAATTATCAACCACATCGGGATCAACTGGTTCGGCGCCGCTAAGGGCAATACGAACAGGGGAGAGATCGAGTATTTCACCGGTATCAGTCATGCGGCGTAAAGCCCGTGCCGCCAGGACCCAGGAAAAGTTCGGACCGGCTGTAACAGTGCCCCGATACTCGTTTAGCCAGCGCATCCAGTCAGCAGGCCGGCCCAGGAAGTCCTGCGGCGCAGCTATCACCAATGAACAGCCAACAGCCATAGGAACGGTGAGCAGTCCGATCAAGCCCATATCATGATAGAGGGGCAGCCAGGAAACGAATATATCATCTTTGACCACCCGGGCCGCTTCAATCATACCATCCACATTGGCGCCGAGAATGCGGTAGGGCAGCATTACTCCCTTGGGGTCAGCGGTTGATCCGGAAGTAAACTGCAGGACTGCAAGCCTTTCGTTATCATCAGGAACAACCTGAAAGTTATCTGCGTTTGGATTGCCCGCTCCGGGCTCTATTTCATTTAATAATACCACCGGCGGATCGCCCTCTTTAGCTTCCTGGTAAGCAGCCAGGTTGGGATCCAGCAATAACATGCTAATATCGCCGTGACGCATCAAAATCCGGGTTTGATTGGCAAATTCCTCAACAGAACTAAAGCGCATCGGGATCGGCATCATGCTGACGCTGGCTCCGCACAGCCAGACAGCCTGGATTGCTGTAACCAGGCTGCGGGTAGTCGGCCCGAGCAGGGCCACATGGTCACCCGGTTTAACTCCCCGGGCCTGCAATGAAGCTCCCATAGCCATGGCATCCTGGTGCAGCTGCTGCCAGGTCAGGCTTACCGCCTGTTTATCGTTATTTCCGGCTGCGGAACCAACAAAGGTTATCGTTTTAGAACCTTCGGCTGCCTTACGAATGCGGGTGAGCAGGGGCACTGATTCGATCGAGTCATCGGGAGTACTAATAGTAAACGGTTTTTGATCGGCAGTTTCTGTCTGTTCCTTTTTAGTCATTTTTCCTCCTCCAGGTCGGTTAGTAGTTATCAGGATATCTGGAATCATAGCAAATATATTTTCCACAATCAGGCTAAAACCCTTTTTTGCCTGGATAAAATTTTCGGAAATACAAAAAAGAGTGGTCCTAAAAGAATCAGGGCCACCCTTTTAAGGTTTTGGCAATCAACCTTTAATTGCTAGTATGGTTTTGATTTTTTGGCCAGGTAATCGAGAAGGAACGGATTTAATACTTTTATAAATGTTCCTTTCATACCCAGTGAGCGGGATTCGATCACCCCGGCGCTTTCGAACTTACGCAGAGCATTAACGATTACAGAACGGGTGATACCAAGCTGATCAGCAATTTTACTGGCCACCAGAAGACCTTCTCTTCCACCAAGCTCTTCAAATATATGCTCAACTGCTTCCAACTCAGAGTAGGAAAGGGTTGCGACTGCCAGTTGGACGACTGCTTTATTACGGGCTTCCTCTTCAATTTCACTGGACTTAGATCTCAGGATTTCCATCCCGACCACGGTTGCTCCGGTTTCGGCTAATATTAAGTCTTCAGCGTCAAAAAGCTCGTTAAAGCGAGCAATGAGCAAAGTGCCCAGTCGTTCTCCACCACCAAGAATTGGTATAACGGTGGTAATTTTATTCGCAAACAAGCATCTTTCTGAATCCAAAAAGACACAATCATTGGATTTCTGACGTAAATTTACCCGCGATTCATCATCCTTCAGAAGGAACCGGTTATAATCCTCGGGGAAATATGCTTCCTTCAGGACATTGTCCAACATTATTTCACACTCAAACTCATCGACTAAAGACCATCCTAATATCTTTCCCTGTCTGGAGGCAATGTAAACATTGGCATGAATCACGTTTTTAAGGACTTCAGCCACATCCTTAAAATCGACATACCGACCGGATGTTTTCTGTAAAATCTTGTTTATACGACGAGTTTTTTCAAGCAAAGGAGAAGAAATCATTTCTTTCACCCACCTTTCATCACTTATGAGGTTTACAAAATATATTTGGTTAAATCTTTATCTTTAACCACTTTGTGCAACTTGCTTTGCACATACTCCCGATCCACTATGACTTCTTGCGAGTCTAACTGATTTGGTAAATCAAATGAGAGGTCTTCGAGAATCTTTTCCATTATTGTATGCAGTCGCCGTGCTCCTATATTCTCCATCTCCTGATTTAGATAACAGGCTGTTTGAGCAATTTCGTCAATTGAATCCTCAGTAAATGTTAACTTCACCCCTTCCGTTTCTAATAATGACTTGTATTGTTTAATTAATGCATTGCTCGGTTCAGTAAGAATTTGCCTGAAAATATCTTCGGTCAGGCTGTTTAACTCTACCCTGATCGGAAACCTGCCCTGTAATTCTGGGATCAAGTCAGACGGCTTAGTCATATGAAAAGCTCCAGCCGCAATAAATAGAATATGGTCCGTTTTTACCGATCCGTATTTGGTGACAACCGTGGATCCTTCCACAATTGGCAGTATATCCCGTTGAACCCCTTCTCTGGAAACATCGGGTCCACTACCATGATAATCTTTACCGGCAATTTTGTCAATTTCGTCAAGAAATATAATTCCCAACTGTTCTGCTTTTTTTAACGCTTCACCAGTTACCGCATCCATGTCAATTAATCGCTGTGCTTCTTCCTGTTCCAGAATTTTCCTGGCTTCCTTGACGCTTACTTTACGTTTCTTTTTTTTGGAAGGCATCAGGTTGCCTAACATATCCTGCAGGTTAATGCCCATCTCTTCCATACCCTGTCCGCTAAACAAATCCCCGATGGGCGGCTTACGCTCTTCAACTTCAATCTCAACCATTTGATCTTCAAGTTCACCGTTCAGCAACCGTTCTTTCACTTTCTTTTGTTCTTCCCTGGCCCGCTGCATCCTATCAGCAAAGCTTTCCTCTTCAGCACCAGCAGCGCTTTCTTCCTGCGCTGGTGCAGCCTGGAAAAGAAAGCCGAGCGGATTGGCGGAACGATTTTTCTTTTTCGGCAGGGGAGCGATAATCTCGACTATTCTGTCGTTGGCATTTTTTTTCGCTTTATCCTGAACTTCCAACATACGCTCATTTTGAACTATCCTGACTGCGGTTTCCACCAGATCACGCACCATCGACTCAACATCACGTCCGATATAGCCCACTTCTGTAAATTTGGTAGCCTCCACTTTAACAAAAGGAGCATTGACTAACCGGGCAAGGCGCCTGGCCAGTTCGGTTTTCCCAACCCCGGTCGGTCCGATCATGATTATATTTTTGGGCATTATCTCTTCCTGCAGTTCATCATCCAGCTGCTGCCGGCGATAGCGGTTGCGCAGGGCAACGGCAACACAGCGTTTTGCATCATCCTGGCCGATGATAAATCGATCCAGCTCGTTTACTATTTCACGCGGAGTAAGTTCTTCTCTTGACATTTAAAAATACAACCCTTCTAGATTTCTTCTATAATAATGCTGTCGTTAGTGTAAACACATATTTCAGAGGCAATTTTCAAGGCTTCGCCTGCAATTTTACCCGGTGGCAGTTCGGCATTGCGTATCAGCGCTTTAGCTGCCGCCTGGGCATAGGGGCCTCCTGATCCTACGGCAGCCACCCCGTCATCCGGCTCGATAACTTCGCCTGTACCCGAAATCAGTAACAAAGCATCGCTGCTTGCGGCAACCATTAATGCTTCGAGCCTCCTTAATACACGATCGGTGCGCCATTCCTTGGCCAGTTCGACCGCCGCCCGCAGCAGGTTGCCCTGGTAGCTTTCCAGTTTTCCTTCTAATTTTTCACAAAGCGTGAGTGAATCGGCCACCGCTCCGGAAAAACCGGCGATAATTTTCCCCCCGTAAAGGCGGCGTACTTTACGGGCCCCATGTTTAACAATAGTATTGTTACCGAAAGTAACCTGCCCATCGCCGGCTACCGCCACTTTACTGTCAATCTTAACCGCTACTATGGTTGTGCCTTCAAACATTTATTTACCGCCTTTTTTAGCTAGTTGCGGGGAAAGGCAGCGTGATAAACTTCACTTAACCTTTCCCTGGTTACGTGGGTATAAATCTGGGTTGTCGATATACTGACATGTCCCATCAATTCCTGCACCACCCTTAAATCTGCTCCACCTTCCAGGAGGTGAGTAGCAAAAGAATGCCGCAGGGAATGGGGACTGATTCCGTCTTTATGCGAAACCTGTTGTATATATTTTCTGAAGTTGTAGCGCACACCGCGATCCCCGAGGGGAGATCCCCATCTATTCAAAAAAAGAGCTTCATAAACCCGTCCATCTTTATTCCCGGCAGCCAGGACCGGCCTTACGCTTGAAAGATATTCTTCTAACAGGGCTGAGGCAACCTGCCCGACGGGGACTATGCGCTCCTTGTTCCCTTTTCCATAAACCTTCATGAGCCTTTCTTCAAGCTGCAGTGAATTTAGGTTCAGGTTTACCAGTTCACCAACACGCATTCCGGTAGCATAAATCAGTTCAAGCAAGGTGCGATCCCGTAAACCAAGCGGCGTTCTGCTGTCCGGTACTTCCAGTAAAGCCAACACTTCATGTTGATACAAAAACCGGGGCAGTTTTTTTTCGATCTTGGGCCGGGCCACCGCGGACCATTTTCCACTTTTAATGCACCCCTTTTTTTGCAAAAAAAACAAAAAAGAACGCGTCGCAGACATTTTACGCGCGATTGAACGGCGCGAATAGCCCTTGTTTTTCAGCCAGGCCAGATAGCGCCGCATGGTGAGATGATTTATTTTTTCCAAATCGGCCGTGTGATTAAGTTCTATTTCCATAAACTGCATTATATCGTTTCGATAGGCCTGCAGGGTTAAGGGTGACACATTTTTACCGATATAAAGATGAGTCAAAAAACTTTCAAGCCAATCATTTGTAAGCACATCGCAACACCTATATCATCCTAACATAACTATTTAACGGTTGCAAGCAAATAGGCTTGTTTTTAAAAAAATTCCACCTTTTTTAATTTTAATGCCGCTTCTTCATATTAATGTTACTTACTAACTCCTGACAGCCACTTCTTTCTGGGTCAATTCCTGCTCGTTGGCGCAGTCCTTATTGGAACACCGGGCCACTTTGCCCTTGCCTTTTCGAACTTCAGTCATCACCGCCCCACATTGCGAACAAATTTCAGGCAGAGGTTTGTTCCAAAGGGAGAATTCACAATCAGGATAATTTTCGCATCCATAAAAAATACGGCCCTTCCTGGAGCGGCGCTCTACGATCATCCCTTTATCCACCGGGCAGGTCACTCCCGTCTCCTTCAAGACCTTCTTCGTGTATTTACATTCAGGATAAGTGGGACAGGCCAGAAAACGGCCGAACCGGCCGTGCTTGTAGATGAGTTGTTCGCCGCAATTAGGACAGTATTCATCGCTTACTTCCGGAGCAATCTCTACTTTCTCAATTTTTTTGTCAGCCTCGGCCAGGCGTTCTTTAAAATAGCCATCATAAAAATCTTTTAAAACCTTCAGGAAATCTTCTTTGCCCTCCTCAATTTCATCGAGCTGCCGTTCCAGCCGGGCTGTAAAGTCGATATCGATCACTTCCGGGAAATAGTTAATCATCAGTTCAACGACAATAAATCCGATTTCATCGGGGACAAAAGCCTTATTATCCTTAAAGACATAACCGCGGTTTTGGATCGTTTCGATAATCGGACTGTAGGTGCTGGGACGGCCAATACCTTTTTCCTCTAAGGTTTTAATCAAAGATGCTTCGTTGTAACGCGGCGGAGGTTTAGTAAAATGCTGTTCCGGTAAAAGTTCGAGCAGATCAAGTTCCCGGCCTTCTTCCATATCCGGCAAAACAGTCTCGCTTTCTGCATCTTCAACCTGGTAGAGGACCAGGAACCCGGGAAAACGTAAAGTGGAACCGGTAGCCTTAAAGGTATAATCACCGGCATTGATGCTAATCCTGACCTGGTCATAGACAGCAGGATTCATCTGGCTGGCTACCAGGCGGTTCCATATTAATGTATAGAGGCGATTTTGGTCGCGGCTCAGGTGTTTTTTGATTAATGCCGGTTCGTTCGTTACCGATGTCGGCCTGATTGCTTCATGCGCTTCCTGGGCTCCCTTACCGGACTTATACACCGGCGGATTTTCAGGCAAAAATTCAGCGCCGAATCGATCAGAAATTAGGGACCGGGCTTCTATTTGCGCCTGGGGCGATATCCTGGTCGAGTCAGTCCGGATATAGGTAATCAAGCCCACCGTTTCTCCTGAACCAATATTGATCCCTTCATAAAGCTGTTGGGCAATACTCATTGTTTTTCGGCTGGTAAACCCCAGTTTAGCGGAAGCTTCCTGCTGCAAACTGCTGGTCGTAAAAGGGGCAAAAGCCCTCCTTTTGCGTTTACTGCGGGTTATTTTCTCGATAATGAATCTTTCATTTTTAACTCTATCGATTACGTAATCTGTTTCAGATTTGTTCTTTAATTTAATCTTTTTCTTCCGGTGGCGTTCAAGCGCAGCCTTAAATTGGCTTTTTGAACCGCCCTCCTGGAGCTGGGCATCAAGGCTCCAGTATTCTTCGGGATTAAAATTGTTAATTTCTTCTTCGCGGTCACAGATCAAGCGCACGGCCACTGATTGGACCCGTCCGGCGCTGAGGCCGCTTCTGACTTTACGCCACAGCAAAGGGCTGATCGAATAACCAACCAGGCGGTCAAGGATGCGCCTGGTCTGCTGGGCATCAACCCGGTTACTATCAATCAAGCGGGGATTTTTAAAAGCTTCTTTCACCTTCGCTTTGGTGATTTCGTTGAATTCAACCCGGCAGGGCTCTTCCGTGCTGAGCTTGAGGGCCCGGCCGATGTGCCAGCATATTGCCTCGCCTTCGCGGTCGGGATCGGCGGCCAGAAAAACACGGTCTGCTTTCCTGGCTGCATCTTTCAGTTCCTTCAAAATTTTGCCTTTACCGCGAATGGTGATATACTTTGGCGCAAAATTATTATCAATATCGACACCAAGCTTGCTGCGCGGCAGGTCAATAAGGTGCCCCTGGGAAGCAAGCACTTTATACTTTTTACTGAGAAATTTTTTTATGGTCCGTGCCTTGGTCGGTGATTCAACTATAACCAGGTTCATTTAGTTTTAACCCTCCTTCGGGTTTTAAAACTGGTTCACAAAAACTTGTCCGGAA
>SLRT01000044.1 GCA_007130825.1 Syntrophomonadaceae bacterium
CTTCATCGGTTAATACTTCATCGGTTAATACTTCATCGGTTAATACAATCCTGGCCGGAGTAATAGTTTCTTCCAATGGCCGGGGTTTTTCCACATCGACATGTTCATAAACTTCATCAGCACTTAATTCTGCCGGTTTTTGTCCATACCACAGTTGATAAGTTAAAAACAGGCTCAGGGCAACCAGGATAAGAAGTATTATGGTTTTAAGCTGTTCAATCATGACGAAAGATCCTCCTCACCAGGGGCCACGGGCAGCGTAAACCAAACCCTGGTCCCTAATCCGGGAGAGCTGTCTATCCAAATCTTACCACCATGAGCTTCAACCACTTTCCGGGCAATAGACAAACCCAGACCGGTTCCACCATAATCCCGAGAGCGGTTTTTTTCCACCCGATAAAAACGTTCAAAAACCCGGGGCAGTTCATCTTCAGGTATTCCGCTTCCATTGTCTTCAATTAATACTTTTATGAAACGGCCCTGCCCTTTTGCGCTAATGTTGATCTTTCCTTCCGGAGCTGTATACTTGAGGGCATTATTAAGCAGGTTGGAAAATACCCGCATGACCTTGTCCCGATCCACGGATACCCGGTAGAAATCTGAATTAACCAGTACATTGATTTGGGGCAGTTTCAAACTAAGTTTTTGTTTGGCCTGATCCACAGCTTCCAAAGCAAGGTCCTTTAGGTCAACTTCTGTTTTTTGCCAGTCAACCCTTCCGGAATCCATCTGCGACAAAACCAGCAGATCCTTGATCATGCTAACCATCCGTTCTGTTTCTTTAGACAGGACCTTCAAAAAGCGATTGCGGACTTCCGGTTCTTCGGCAGCTCCGTCAAGCAGTGTATCCACATAGCTTTTTACTGTGGCCAGGGGTGTACGCAATTCATGAGAAACATCGGCTACAAATTCTTCTTGGCGACGGGTCAACTCCCTTTCCCTGGTTATATCGTGAAGAACTATGAGCGTTCCATCAAGCTTGCCTTTGTCAATTTTAAACGGCGCAATCTTAACCTGCATAGTACAATCCGGATCCTGGCTTGATATTTCAGCAGTTAGTGGTTTTTGATTTCGGATAAACCGGCGTGTTTCTTCTGAACCGATCAAGCTCCTTAGCAAGCTAAAGCCAGAACAGTTTAGAGCGGGTATTTTTAAATTAAGGTTATTGATCAAACGCTGGGCAGAAGGATTAATTTGAATCAAATATCCTTTGCCATTTAGAGCAGCTACCCCATCGCTCATATTATTAATAATTGCTTCCACTTTACTTTTTTCAGAAGACATTTCACCTATAGTATGACTGAGCTGCTCTGCCAGGTAGTTAAAAGTTTCTCCCAACCTTCCTATTTCATCAGAGGTTTGAACTTCAATTTTACGAGAAAAATCGCCACCGGCCATGTCACGGGCCTGGCCGGTTACCTCTTTAATCGGAACGGTAATAGTTCTGGTTAATACCACACCCAGGATAAAGCTAACCGCCAGGGCAAGGCCGACTCCACTTAACATTATTGTTTTAACTTCGCTTAATGTATCGTCAACTGATTTCAGAGAACCACTTAAATAAATGACTCCAAGCGTACTTTGGTTGTTTTCAATCGGGTAAGCCATATAATAGCGCCTTTCCTCATTGAGCGGATCATAACGCAAATTGTCGCTCAAGTTACCGGCCAAGGCACGGGTTATTTCATCACGTATTAACCGGCGCCCAATTACGGCCTGACTGCCCGAGGTCCCGACGATTTGAGCATGGTTGTCTAAAACAATAATTTCCATTTCATGCAGATCCCTGAATTCACGAGCCAGGCGGACAGTATCGTCAGCCCATGCTTCCCCTCTGCCAAAATCAGGTTTCATGAATGCGGAAAGTAGACTGGCCTGATTTTCTACATTTTCCTTATAATTGCGCAGGTAGTATTGCTCCAGTGACTGGACCAGATAGACACTGATCAACTGCAAGGAAAAAAGTATAAGCGTAAGGTAGATAAAAATTATTTTCCACTGGAGACTGTTAAACATTTTAAATCGGCCTGAAGTAATAGCCTATACCCCTTTTTGTTTTAATGAAATCAGGGTTGGCCGGATCTTGTTCCAGTTTTTCGCGCAACCTTCTTACTGTTACATCGACCGTCCGATCCTCCCCAATATAATCATAGCCCCAAACCTGATCCAGAAGCTGCTCCCTGCTAAACACAAAACCCGGTTTCGTCATTAGATGGACCAGCAGATCATATTCCCGCAGGGTTAACTCTACGGGTTTATCCAGATTATAAACCTGCACCTCATCTTGATCCACCACTAAAGGACCTACTTTTAACCGGCTTTTCCCCTGATTGGTCAATTGTTGTTCCGGTTTACCACGGCGTAAAAGAGCCTTGACACGTGCAGTTACTTCACGGGCGCTGAAAGGCTTGGTTACATAATCATCGGCTCCCAGTTCAAGGCCGAGCACTTTATCCATTTCCATCTCCTTGGCTGTTAACATAATTATTGGTATGTTCCATTTTGAATGCACTTCGCGGCAAACAGCAAATCCATCTTTTTTGGGAAGCATTATATCCAAAACAATCAAGTTCGGGTTTTCAACTTCAACCATATTAAGAGCTTCTTCGCCGTCAAAAGCTGTGACTACCCGGTAACCCTCTTTTTCCAGGTTGTACTTTAAAATTTCCACAATCGGCTTTTCATCATCAACTACCAAAATTTTGCTGGTCAAATAAACCACTCCGTTATTGTAGTAAACATAAAACTTCGCCCTGTTGATGTAAAAACCCTGCAAGCAAAACAATTCACTTAACCATTAAATTTATACACGTAAAAATGCCCTTCTCCAACGGTAGAAGGGAGAAAAAATTCGCTTGATCGTGGTTACGGTTCGAAAAACTGTAGGGGATCAATTGGTTTATGTTGATAGTAGGCGCGCCATTCTCCGCTGCCGTCATCACGTCGAACCTCAAAATGCAGGTGAGGTCCGGTAGAACGACCGGTTGAGCCAACTTCAGCTATAACATCACCCTGTGCTACACGATCACCCTTAGAAACATGGTTAACACTATTATGCAGGTAAAGAGTCCAGTATGCACCATGATATAATACCAGGTAATTTCCCTGGGCACCTCCGTAACCGGAAAACCAAACCACACCACAGTCAGCCGCCAAAACATTTATACCTCTATCGGTATCAATGTCAATACCGGTGTGCCAGGAACTAAAACCCCTTCCAGGCGTAATTTCTCCCCCTCCTTCAACCGGCCATATAAATTGGCCCGTTCCTTTGGATGGTAATTGCGCGGTGCCATGAGTTTCGATTTGGGTTACAGGCTCTTCAAGAATCTTTTCACTAAACTTCGTTCTTTCAACTTCAACCCCGTTTTCACGGGTTATATGATATATTACTTCTTTCTTACCTTCCTGACCAGGTGAGGTGATTTCTTCTTGAATTAACCACATGTCATCATCATAAACTATTTCCACCGTGAAAGGTATTACATCAGTAACCGTAACTTCTTCAACAGTTTTAACATTCACTCCAGCATTATTTGTAAATGTTTCTTCATTCCCGGAAGATTGTTTTTCCGGGTCGCCAACTGATAATTGAGGATCCTGCTGATCGGAACCGTAAGAACTAGTGCTGCTTAATAAACTTTGGTCAGGTTGCTCTGACACAAAAGAAGCATAAAAGGCCTGCTCTTCATTATTGTCATTATCAACCAGCAGAGAAACGACTTCTTCAGCTGTAAAAATGCTTTTTGGTGATACAGAACAGGCCTCTAGATCAACATCCCCAACTACAGAGGCTTCCAAATACTTGGACCCGTTTATCTCATTTGTGTAAAAGGCTTCAAGATGATCAATAACTTCATCCAAAACTTCTTCTGATGTAACCGGAACAAGAGGAACATCATCTACAGTAATCATCTTGGCGTCTGTGACAAAAGTAATCTGCTGCCTGATTAAATCGCGGATAATATCTGGTTCTAATTGCTCCGCCGGCCCGATAAATACTTTGATCAGGTCAATTTCTATTTCCGGTTGCACGCGCATTCCATAAAGTTCACTACAGCGGTCAGTAATGTCAGCCACAAAAACTTCCACCTCTTCTGCATCGCTCACAAAACCTATTTCCCGATCATCGAGCAACACAAGGTAAGCATAGTTGCCCGGGTAATGGTACAGGCCCAGCAGCATTATCAAGGTGAGAGAAGAAAAGAACAGGAAGTGTGACGGGCGAATAATTCTGACCCGGAAGCATACTGTTAATTTATCAAATAATCGCTTTAGTGTCGATTTAAATGCGGTAGGAGTTTTATTTTTTAACTTCTTTCCCGCAGGCAAAAAAAGAATTGACCTGGGTTTCATTAGTATATTCCTTTCTGTATTTCATGTTGTCGTTATTATAATAAGAAATATTCACAGACCAGGCCACATGGTCACATGGTCACATCAGTCAAATCTGGATTTAATTATTATACTATTCGACATTGATTTATTTATTCCTCCCCGGATGTATTTCCATGAACTTTACTATAACATATTTCCATGAGAGTAAGCGCGCCCCTGTATCATTTACGCCTTCTTTATAGCTGCTGGACTTTTAAGGGAAAAACAAAACCTGATCACCTTATAAGCTTCCCTGTAAAATGTAAAAGACTTTAATAGATAGGATAATAACCGGAAGGCATTACTCGATTATTTTTCCGGGGTTTAGTATGTTTAGCGGATCCAGCGCGAGTTTGATTCGCTTCATAGTGGCTATTTCAGCATCACCCATGACCAGCGGAAGATATTTGCTGCGCTTATGACCAATACCATGCTCGCCGCTAATGGTTCCGCCCAGTTCCTTTGCCAGGATATATAGTTCTGAGAGGATATCGGGAAGGATTTTCTTGCAGCGCTGCAGATCGTCTGAAGGTTTTTTAATCACGGTTACATGCAGGTTACCGTCTCCCACATGACCGAAACTCGGTATCAGTAGACCGTATTTTTCCGACAGGTCCTGTAAACGGGGGATCACCTCTATAATGCTTGCGGGCGGCACTACAATATCTTCTGCACTTAAAATGTCACCAAGAGCATTATAAGCATCTCCGGCGTTTTTACGTACTCGCCAGATTTTTTCCTGATCTCTGGGGCCCTCGCCCACAAAAGAATCCAGCGCTCCGCACTCCTGGCACAAATTGTCAATTTTTAGGCACTCATCCAGTACCTGCTCCCTGTTGTTGCCGTCCAATTCGATTAGCAAAATAGCAGCGGCACCGGCATAACTCTCCTTTTCTCCCAGATAATTACAGGTTATTTCCAGGGATAGCTTGTCCATAAATTCCACGCCGGCAGGAATAAGGCGAAGATCGGTCATTATCTGCGGTGTAACCTGTAAGGCGGATTCCACATCCGGGAAAAGCACCAGCATATCAATCGTGGCTTGCGGCAGGGGCAGGAGCTTCAATATGATCTTGCTGAAAATGCCCAGGGTGCCTTCTGAGCCAACCATCATTTGGACCATGTTGTAGCCGGTTACATCTTTCACTCTTTTACCGCCAAACTGCACAACTTCGCCGGTAGGCAGAACGACCTCTAATCCGAGAACATAACGCCCGGTCACACCGTATTTAAGAGCCCTCCCTCCACCAGAGTTTTCAGCAACATTACCGCCAATAAAGCAGGTTTCCAGGCTCATCGGATACCCGGCAAAAAAAAGACCCTCCTCTTTAACCCTGTTGTTGAGGTCATTAGTGACAACACCCGGCTCTGCGATCACCACCATGTTCTTCCGGTCAATTTCTAAGATACGATTCATCTTTTCCATAGAAACGAGTATCCCGCCGTATAACGGGACCGCGCCACCGGAGAGTCCGCTGCCGGCCCCGCGGGGAGTAACGGGTATTTTTTCAGCGTTGGCCAGTTTCATAATCGCAGCTATTTCTTCTGCTGACTGAACCAAAACCACAACTTCAGGGTTGTGAGCATATTCTTTTGCGTTGACTTCATCGTGAGAATAAGGCTCGATCTTTTCTGCGTCCCTGTAAATTACTCTTTTATCGCTGACAATATCCTTTAGTCGCCGCACGACATCATCGGTCACTGCAGCATAATTGTATTGTGCATCCAACATACGCCCTCCCAAATTTAAATACTGTAAACACCATAACAATATGCAGAAAAAGACTCCGTATCGGCTGCTTATCTATCTAGAGCCATTCCCTACTCTTATTTTACAGGCAACACTTCAATACAGCTCCGCTAAAAAAAGCCCACCCCGGCCTAGCCTAGACCAGCAAATATTTACGACTGATCTCCTCGTTTTCCTCCAGCTCCTTGACAGTTCCCTGGAAGCGTACTTCACCGCGATCTATAACATAAACCCGGTTGGCCAATTTAAGCGCCGCACGAACATTCTGTTCGGTTATGAGGATGGAAAGCCCTTCCTTACGCAAACGCTCAATTTGGACAACAAGTTCGCGTACAACCAGTGGCGCCAAACCTTCCAAAGGCTCGTCCAGGAGAAGATAATCCGGGTTACCCATAAGCGCCCGCGCCACGGCAAGCATTTGCTGTTCTCCACCGCTGCAAAATCCTCCTTGCCGGCAGTCAAGTTCACGCAGGGGTGGAAACAGTTCGTAGATTTTCTCCTTGTTCCAATTGCTGCGCCCACGGCCACGGCCGGCATGGGCCGCGATATCCAGGTTCTCTTCCACGGTCAGATCCGGAAATATTCTCCGGTTGTCGGGCACAAAGGCCAACCCCATCTTGGCAATCTTGAATACAGGCAGTCTTGTAATATCTTTACCATTAAAATATACCTTGCCCTGGCTGGGCGGCGTAAATGACATGATGCTGCGCATGATGGTGGTTTTACCCGCACCGTTGCGGCCCAGGACGCAAACAATTTCGCCCTTCCGGACCTCCAGCGTAACTCCAAACAGGATATGGCTCAAACCATAGTATGTATGGATATCTTTAACTTCCAGCATCAGGATTCCTCCCCCAGGTAAGCGGCCTGCACCTGTTTGTCGGCCCGCACTTCAGCAGGCAAGCCTTGTGCAATAGTCCGCCCCTGTTGCATAACCATAATTTTTTCGGCTATATCGAAAACAACATTCATATTGTGTTCAGTAAAAAGAATAAAAAGCTTCTCCTTTTCGGCCAGATCCCGAATCAGGCGGAGCGTAGATATGGTCTCTTCAGGCGACATTCCAGCCGTCGGTTCATCCAGCATAAGCATCTCTGGTTTATTTCCTAAAGCAATGGCCATCTCCAATATTTTTTGGTCGCCATAAGAAAGATACGTACATTGGATGCCGGCATAATCAGCCAAGCCCACTTTTTCCAAAATGCTGTAGGTTTCTTCTTCCAACATTGCTTTAGAAGGAGTTAACATCTTTAGCACTTTTTTCTGTTGGGAAAGCAGGGCCACCTGCACATTCTCATAAACGGTCAGCTGTGGAAATATATTTATTAATTGAAAAGAGCGGGAAAGGCCTTTGTGACAAATCCGATGAGGCGCCAGACCGGTGATATCTTGATTTTTAAACCAAACCTTCCCCCTTGTTGGACTCAGGTGACCGGTGATAAGATTAAACAGTGTGGTTTTGCCTGCTCCGTTGGGGCCGATAACAGCTACGACTCGTTCTTTGTCAAGGGAAAGTTCGACCCCGTTAACGGCCATAAAACCATCGAAAGATTTTTCCAGTTTCTCAACTCTAAGCATATCTTTTCTCCCCCTCTCAGACAGTTTTATTTCGGATCTTGCTCGTTATCTTTTCCTCGACAAATCCCAGCACTCCCTGCGGGAGGAACAAAAGCATTATGATTTTGATACTTCCCAAAAACAGAAGCCAGTACTCCGTGAAAATTCCAAAAAAAGTGGCCAGCAGGGTCAATGCCACTGCTCCGAATGCCGGTCCGAGGAAGGTAAACATGCCGCCCAGAAGAACCATGATCAAAATCTCCACCGAGTGCGTCCAAAACATTATCGGCGGCGCCACAGAGCGTTCCAGTATTACAAATAACACTCCGGCAATACCGGCAAAACCTCCCCCCATCACAAAAGCGATCAGGCGATGGTTCCGGATATTGATACCCACACTCTCACAACGCTGTGGATTATCCCGAACTGCCTGCAGTGTCAACCCGAAAGGTGACTTGACCACCCTGTAAATTAACAGTAAGGAAACTATCACCACGGCTAATATTACATAATAAGCCCCGATCTCGGACCGGATCATATCAGGCACAGGAATAGCATGAATACCGTCATCTCCGCCGGTGAAGTCATACCATCGGTAAACAATAGCCCACACCAATTGGCCCATGGCCAGGGTAAGAAAACCGAAATAAAGGCCTCGGAGACGGACACAAATCCAGCCGATAAAAAGAGCTAAAATTAATGCAGATAACAAAGCGACGGCTGCTGCCGGTAAAACCGGCGTTCCGGTTTCTTTCAACAAAATAGCAAAGGAGTAGGCTCCTACCCCGTAAAAAGTAGCCTGGTGAAGAACCAGCAAACCTCCGTAGCCTAAAGGTAAATTCAAACTGGTGGCAAATAGAATGGTCACAAGGATAAGGGTGGCAAGATAGAGGTAGTAACGGGAAAGGTAAGCAGGGGCAAAGAGCAATACAATAACAATTATGCCAATAGAAATCAGCTTGACCCAGGACATTTTTCTTTCGATAGACATATCTCCCATGATATTTAACATCTTTATCCCCTCCTTACCAAACCGATTTCATGATCCCGGTGGGTTTCAGAATTAACAGAATTGTAGCAATGGCAAATGGAAATACAATAGCAAAACGCGGTGCAATTAACAGTCCAAGGGATTCGCCCACACCAAAAATAAGGGATGCCAAAAATGCACCCCAGATATTCCCCAGGCCACCGACAACAACGACCAGTACGGCATTAATTAATATGGTCATGCCCATGCCGACAACAATATTTGTTGTCGGTGCAATAAGAGCGCCGCCCAATCCGGCCAAATAGCAGCTGAGCATGAAGACAATGGCAAATATTTTATTACTGTTCAGACCCAGGGCATCTACCATCTCCCGATCCGTGGCAGTAGCCCGCACAATCTTACCGGTCATGGTATGGTTGATGAAATACCATAGACCGGCCGCTACTAGCGGACCGGAAATCAGCAGAAGCATGTTATAGCTGGGCATATACAGCAACCCATCAAAAAAAGTGATATACCCACTAAGGGGAGCCCGCATACTTTTAAAATCCACACCCCAAATAAGCTTGGTCACATCATTGAAAAGCAAAACCACGGCGTAGGTCAAAAGCAACTGCATGAGACGGGGGCGGTTATAAAGGCGGCGCAAAAGACCAGCCTCAACAGCCAAACCCAGCAGCCCCACTACCAGCGGCGCAATTAGCAAGGCCACCCAGAAGCCGGCTGTGCCCCCAACCCACAGGGCCACGCTCCACGCCGTAAATGCACCAAGCATGTAAAATGTACCGTTGGCGAAGTTAATTACGCGCAGCACTCCAATGCTGACTGTCAAACCTACCGCGACCATAAACAAAATCATCGACCGGCTTAAACCCACGAAGATCTGACTTATTACAGTAGAAAACTCAGGCAAGTTTGCAAAAAATTCCATTATGGCCCCCTTTCACTACAAGCCTTGAAACAATTCAACTGGCACCTTAAAAATTTTAGACCTGACAACCAAACTGAAGAATATAGAACCACAGTCATACGGGGTCCGGAATTATGCACCGCACCCCGCATGAACTGTTCAAGCCTTCCTTGCAATAGCGATATTTTAACTTGTTACAAGATAACCGCTATTGCAGGTCGATCAAGGTGCTGCCTTTCTAAACCAGTTTATTCCTTGCTACTCTCCACGAACCTCCATGATTTCTTCCACCGGTGGCATGATTTTTTCCCCATCGAGCATCGTAATATCGGTAGAGATAAGGTACGGTTTGTCCGGATGCTCTGCTGTTTTGCCGATGAAGAATGGGTGGATTAGCTGGTTATCATATTCACGCATAGTGATCGGGCCAACCGGGCTATCGATAGTCAGGCCGGACAATGCCTCTGCAAAAGCTTCTCCGTCAAGGCTTCCCGCTTCGCGAAATGCCTCGGCAATCAGGTGAGCAGTGATGTAACCGTTATAACCAACGAAGTTGGGATAACGTTCATACTCCTCGTAGAACATTTCCGCAAAAGCAAGGTTTTCCTCTGTTTCAGGATAGTAATAGTGGTATGAGCTGCTGCCGTACATACCTTCCGGAGCTTCATCGCCTAACGCCGAGAGAGCTGCGTGATCGGTGCCGATATGGAGATAGACTTCCATCTCATCGGTTAACTCAGCATCACCTATAGCTTTGGTCAGAGGAATCTGGTCCGCGCCGCCGGGTGCAGCCACCACCACTTCAGGATCAGCGCCCCGGATAGAGCTGATATACGGTGTAAAATCAGCTTCACCCACCGGCCAGTAAGTTTCCAGCACTACTTCGGCATCCGGCCTCAGCTCCTGGAATGTATCCCAGAAACGGGTGATAATAGCATGGCCGAATTCAAAATCGCTTCCCACCAGCGCATAGCGGGTATAAGGAAGCTCCGCCAGAAAGTTAGCGGCAGCCCGTCCGCTAATTCGCGTATTGGGCACCACGCTAAAAACATAGGAATGACCGGCTTCGCCGGTAATCTGTTCACTTTGGGCAGCCCATGTGATCATCGGCACCTGCTCTTCACGAACATACTCGGAAACCGCCAGGGCGGAAGCGCTGCTCATAAACCCGCACAGCACATCCACTTCTTCACGGGTTACCAGCTCCCGTGCCCAGCTGAGGGCCTGATCCGGTGCAAACTCTTCATCCCGGGTGACAAACTCCATCTCTACTCCATGTATGCCTTCTTCATTTATTTCCTTTAAAGCCAGCTCGAAAGCATCCAGGGCGTCATAGGTATAGACGGTAGGCGGCCCCGTGTAGGTATCCACAATACCGACTTTAATGTTTCGCTCAAAAACAGCCTCTTCCGGATCATCCGGCGGCGGCTCCGCCGGTTCCGGATCTTCACAACCACCTAAAACCAGGGCGGTTAAAAGCAACATCATCACTAGAAACAAGCTAATGGCAAACCTGTTTTTTTTCATTAAATTGTTACCCCCTTTTTGATAAACAGATATGGGTTTTCAACTGACAATACCAACTATCAACGACACTCTTTTCCGATAAACCAGATCAGTACTATTTTAAGCGTTGTTATCCCCCCCTTCTGCTGAATTATGGTAGTACTGCATCGTCGCATCCTTGTAGACAACCACCCGGGCCCCGTGCCCGTGCTTGTCCTGTAAAAGCGCAAGCACTTCCGGCCACTCGCTGCATTCATGGAGTCGGCGGAAAAGACCGAACCTTTGCCCCGGAGAAGGAGACAAGAGAATGCCCCGGTCAATATTAGCAGGAAATATTGCTTCACCGGGCCAAAGACTGCCACCAAAGTTATCTCCATGTTGTCCCATTAGATAATGAACCACCTGCCCCGCAGGACAATCAACTGCTAACACCAGGTCTCCACCACTGGTTTTCAAGGATGTCGAACCTAAGAGCAATGCGATCAGAGCCTCGCTGGACTTGGCATTGGCATTAGCGATGACAATGTCTGCATTCCCGTAATATTTTGTTTTGTACAGTTCCCGGGCCATTTCCACCCCCTTACTGTGGGCTGCCAACGGATGCCCGGCTACCATCTCCACGGCCCGCAAACGGCTATTGGGCAGTATGTCGATTTTAAAATCAAAGCCGGTCAACCTTACAGCATCTTCTATATCTTCAGCCGTGCTGCTGTTAGCAGGATCCCCTAAATTACCCAACCGGCCCACCCGCCTCTTTTGGAAGTCAGCAATTATCCTGGCATGGTTCCCGCGAACAGATTCCATGGAAGACACACCGGGGAACATTATTTTACCCCCTCCGCTAAAACCATTAAATGGATGGGGAATAATACTACCGATACCTATCTTCAGGTCCGCACTCAAAACCTCGTCGTTTATATATAAAGGGAGGCCGGAACGGGTAACCCCAACATAACTGCAGTTCTCGTAAGGATTGTGGTTGTAAACAGGATAACGACGCACTAGATCAGAACCCAGCTTCTTAGTAAAATCAATAAGCGTGTTGGCTCCGTGGGTGCCCAGGGCTGCCACAAAAGATATTTTGTCCTCTGCAACACCTCCGCCCCTGGTTAACTGTTCTACTACCAGCGGAGCCACGGCGGCAACATCTGTCGGGCGAGAAAGGTCGTCAAATATAATTACCGCTTTTTTACCCCGACTGGCTAACTGGTCTAAGGGGGGTGAATCAATTGGTTCCATCAGCCGCTGCTGCAGATCGTCACTGGAAAGAGGCTTCCTTGTATCGGCGGGGATATCGGCAAAATCGACATGCCAATCTGAAGGCAATCGTAACTCCAACTCTTTCTCATTGAACCAGGCACCATGGGGAAGACGAAACGTATGCTTGTTCACCAGTTTATACTCCTACATATTTATGCTTTTTATGTCAATCAGAAAATCAGTGTTTAGCTTCCTGAAACTTGCGGTAATACTTCTGATAATTGAGACAAAAATCATCCAGGTCTTCAAGAGTCATTTTCCGGGCCTTCTCACTCTCACGTTCTTTGACAGCCTCATAAATTTGATTGTGCAACTCCAAGATGTAATTCTTGTCTAGTTGGATCGATTCAATGGTAAACAAATCAAAGTAACTTAGCACCAGCTTCCGCAGCGCCTGAATTATAAAATAAAGAACTGTATTCTTGGAAGCTCCGACCATCGCCTTATGAAACTCGTAGTTGCCTTGGAAAAAAACTTCAATTACCTTACCGGAACGGCGCATAACTGTCAGCGCCCGCAGCATTGCTTTTAAATCTTCTTCGGTCCGATTAAGTGCCGCCATCTCCGCAGCAGCGCTTTCTACCACTTTTCGTGCGTCCATATACTGGTCAAAACTAACTTGGTGCAACTGCATGATCAGACCCAAACTATCAACTATAATATCCGGCTTTACCTGATTGACAAAACGGCCACCTTTTTGTCCTAATACCGTGCGAATCAAGCCCAAAGCTTCAAGTTCCCGCAACCCCTCACGGACTGCAGAACGCCCAATACCCAGGCGATAGCAAAGGTCGTTTTCACTGGGCAACCGATCTCCCGGCTTGGTAGCCCCCGAAATAATTTCTTCCTTAATGGAATTAAAAACATGTTGATATGCAAAAGATTTCTTGTATGTCTTCAGTCGTGGAAATTCATTTTCCATGTTGGTTCTTTCACCTCATTTTATAAGGTTACGGGCTATCAGAGCCCGTGATCCAGACAACTTAAGCATGGAAAATCAGTGGAGATAACGTCTTATTGTATGACATTAAAATGCTAACACTTGCAAATAATTCTGTCAAGTTTTCAATAAATATTTATTGGCAAACTAATAAATATTTCTAAAAACAGGGTGGTGTCTTTTCAGTTGCGAATCCTAGTGCTCGCTAGTAAAGCAGTATGAAATCGAAAATCTCTCCGGATTGTAATATTTGTCAGATCATTTGGCGGGTATATTAAATTATATAAGGAAGATATTGTTTCTTAAAAAATTTTTCCAACTAAAACCTGTAAAATACACACTGGATGGGTCACTAAAACAACGTGTCTTTTAACATAAAATATTTACCGTTGTATTTAGCTAATTTCCCCCGCATGCGGGTATGATCATAAAGATCTTTTACCTGTGATAGGTATGCCGGCAAAATCGGTGGCTGTTCCCGGGGGGAGGATATTAAGTGTACTCTTTAAAGTGATGGAAGCTAAATATAAAAAAGCTATTTCATCGAAGCTAATTCATCGAAGACGGTTGATTATTTCCCGGGCTGCCAAAACACCGGTCGCCGAGGCCTGAACCAGGCCCCTGGTAATACCGGCTCCATCACCTACCGCAAACAAGTTCTTAATGCCGGTTTCCAGCTGATGGCTTAAGTTAAGCCGGTATGAATAAAATTTAACTTCCACACCATATAAAAGGGTGTGCCTTGAATTAACCCCGGGAGCCAACTTATCCAGGGCTTCCAGCATCTCAATGATTCCAAGCAGATAGCGATACGGTAACACTAAACTTAAATCTCCTGGTGTAGCTTCTTTTAATGTAGGCCAAACCAATCCCCGTTTAATGCGTTCTGGTGTGGACCGCCGCCCTCCGAGCAGATCTCCCAGGCGCTGAACAATCACCCCGTCACCTAGCATATTAGCCAGGCTGGCTATATAGCGGCCATAACGAATCGGTTCGGTAAACGGTTCGGTAAATGTTTTGCTTACCAGCAGGGCAAAATTTGTGTTATCAGACTTTGTTGCGGCAAAACTGTGTCCGTTGACAGTAAGCAGTCCTTCATTATTTTCGGTTACAACAACCCCATAAGGATTCATGCAAAAAGTGCGGATCCGGTCATCAAATTGAGTGGTAAAATAGACTAACTTCGACTCATAGATCTTTTTGGTCAGCTTTTCCATAATCACGGCCGGAACTTCAACCCTGACCCCGATATCAACGGGATTGTTCGAACCCTTTAATCCAAGTTGTTTAGATTGACGATAGATCCAATCAGCGCCGATCCTACCGGGACCGCAAATCACATGGTCGGCATAATACTCTTCACCCGAAGCTAACCTGATACCCTTTATGGCCCTGTCTTCGCAAAGTAGTTCTTCCACTGTCGAATTCATCAACAGGTCTACACTGTCCTGGAGGGCATCATACATATTTTTAAGAATTCGGTAACAATTTTCGGTGCCCAGGTGTCTTATTTTTGCCGGGATTAAGCTAAGACCTGCTGCTGCTGACAGCCGTTCCATTTCTTTTATCGCTTCTAAATCAGTCCCATAAATTTCTTCAGTGGCCCCAAATGAAAGGTAGGTCTGATCAACTTCTTCAATCAGGTTTTTAACAAAATCACGGCTGGCAAACTCTTCCAGCAACCCGCCAAACGCGGCGGTTAAGGTAAGTTTCCCGTCGCTAAAAGCTCCGGCCCCGCCCCATCCGCAGGTAATGGCACAGGGATCGCAGCGCAAGCAGCGGCCATACTCTTGTTGTGTTTTACAACGGCGCTTTTCAAGGGGGGCCCCTTTATCAATGATCAATACGCTAGCACTGCTTTTTGCTGTCAGTTCCATGGCAGCAAATATGCCGGCCGGACCGGCACCGATAATAATAACGTCGTACTTAGCTGTTGAGATCACAGGCTTCACCCCTCTTGTGTAGATGGTTCCCGGGTTATATTGGCAAATTTTGTATAACGATCGAGAAAATAAAGTTCTACTACCCCGGTGGGCCCGTTTCGCTGCTTGGCAATACTGATCTCAGCAATATTTCCCTTCTCAGAATCTCGATTATAGTATGCCTCACGGTAGATAAACATAACCAGGTCAGCATTGGCTTCAATACCGCCGGACTCCATCAGGTCGCTGAGGATGGGACGGCGCCCCGGCCTTTTTTCCACCTCTCTGCTGAGCTGAGATAGCGCTAATACCGGAACATTTAGTTCCTTGGCTAAAGCTTTTAAGGATCTTGAAATCTCTGAGAGTTCCTGCTGACGGCTCTCTGAGCGACTGAAACCGCGCATTAACTGCAGGTAATCGACAAAAACGGCCTGCAACCCTTTTTCCGCTTTTAATCGTCGCGCCTTAGCTCTTACTTCCATCACGGAAAGAGAAGCGCTATCGTCAATAAAAAGCGGAGATTCACTTAACGGACCTACCGCCCTGGTCAACTTCTGCCATTCATCCTGGGAAAGAGATCCCCGGCGCATATTCTGAGCATCGATTTGCGCTTCAGCGCACAGTAAGCGCTGAGCCAACTGCTCTTTGGACATCTCCATGCTAAAAAAAGCAGTAGGTTTTTTATCTTTGACTGCAATTTGATGAGCCATGTTTAAGGCAAGGGTTGTTTTTCCCATACTCGGCCGGGCAGCAACAATAACCAGGTCGGAATCTTGAAGACCAAAGCACATCCGATCCAGATCAGCGAAGCCGGTCGGCAGACCGGTTATCCCTTTTTTCTCATCATAAAGTTTTTCGATGCGATCAAAAGCCTGGACGAGCACATCTTTTAAAGGAGCAAAACCCTGCTGCTTGCCACGACGCCCTATTTCAAAAACAAGTTGTTCCGCTTCATCCAAAAATTCATCCACATTATGCGGTGAGTCATAACTTCTTGTAACAATGCCAGTGGCTGCCTGGATAAGGGAACGCAAAATTGATTTTTCCCTGACTATTTGAGAGTGATACTGCACATTCGCAGCGGTGGGTACAGAATTGGCCAGTGTAACCAAATATGAACGGCCGCCGACATCTTCGAGACACTGGTTGCTTTGCAGCTCTTCTGAAAGGGTAACCAGGTCTACCGGTTCACCCTTTTCGCTTAAAGAAATGATCCCGGAAAATATTTTTTGGTGAGCAGTACTGTAGAAGTCTTCTTCAACCAGTAATTCTGCAGCAGCATAAATTGCTTCCTTATCAATGACCATCGAACCAAGCACAGACTGCTCGGCCTCTTTACTTTGCGGAGGAACTCTGTCACTAATAACGTTCAATTGCAGCTGCCTCCTTTCACCAAAATTTAGGCCTCTTTTTCCACCCTTATTACTATCTCCGCTTTAATTCCCGGGTGCAGTTTAACAACTGAAGAATGCTCGCCAATACTTTTAATCGGTTCGGCTATATCGATGTTTTTTTTGTCCACCTGGAAGCCATTCTCAGCTAGTTTGGAAGCAACATCAGCAGGGGTTACCGATCCAAACAGGCGCCCTCCCTCGCCAGCCTGCATTTCAAAAACCAATGCCATACCGTTTAGCTTTTCAGCGATTGCCTGAGCCTGTTCTTCCTGCTGGCGATTAATCATTTCTTCTTTCTCCTGGCGCTGTTTCCATTCCCGCAGTTTCTCCGGTGTAGCTTTTACAGCTAATCCCCGGGGCAGGAGATGGTTACGAGCATAGCCCGGGGCCACATCCTTCAATTCCCCCTTTTTCCCCAGGTTTGGCACATCTTCTTGTAGTATTATCTGCATATCAAGACCTCTCCTTTCCGTCAACTAGAAATAAGCTATTGCTATTGACTTGATCAGCATTTGCAAGATATTTTAGTCGAGCAAAATAGATTCGTTCTTTACTTCGTTCTTAACTAAGCAAGCACTATACCAAGTAAGTACATTATAAATACATTCTCTTTCTATACTTCTTACTCCTGCAAATTAAAAACGGTGTCCGGTATTTTTCCCGACACCGTTATAAATAAACCATTTGTTACGGTTTTGTTTACTCCGTGGTAAAGGGAAGCAGGGCCATGATCCTGGCTCTTTTTATAGCCCGAGTCAATTGGCGTTGATGCCTGGCGCAGTTTCCTGAAATTCGACGCGGGAGCACTTTTCCCCTTTCGGTAACAAAACGCTTCAGCTTTTCATATTCCTTGTAATCTATATTTTCAACTTTATCCACACAGTAGCTGCAGATTTTTTTCTTCGGTTTCCTGCCTCTGTCACGTCTCATTTAATCACCCTCCTTCCACTAAAAAGGAACATCATCTCCACTGATTTCTACATCATCAACACTCTGGCTGTCTAAATCAGCCGAACTTGATTGATCGGAACCGCTGGGCCTTTCGAGAAAACGAACATCATTGGCTATAATATCTGCCGCTTTACGCCTGATTCCCTGGCGATCATCATAAGAACGGATTTGCAACCGGCCGCTGACCGCGGCTAAACTTCCCTTCTTAAGATAATTCGCACAATTTTCAGCTAATTTCCGCCAGGTAACAATATCAATAAAATCAGTTTCTTTTTCTCCCTGTTGATTGGTAAAAGGGCGGTCAACAGCCAGCCTAAACTTAGCTATCGGTACACCGCTTCCTGCCGTATAGCGTAATTCCGGATCATCAGTCAAGCGACCGATTAATACAACCTGATTTAACATGGTTAGATAATCCTCCCGGTTTTTATTCACTCATAGTTTCTTCTGCCGGCGGATCTTCAGAACTCACAGGCTCGGCCGGATCAGCGTTCTCCTGATCCATTTGATCGGTTTCAGAAGCGGAAACCGGAGCCTCTGTTTCTACCGCTTTTTCAGCAACGGCTGAATCATATTCTTCTTCTTCAATACGGACAATTAAAAAGCGAAGAACCGCATCATTTACCTTGAAAAAATGTTCTATTTCCGGAATTATGCTTCCTTTACCGCTGAAGTAAACTAAGTAGTAATGACCTTCTACGAATTTCTCAATTTCATAGGCCAACCGGCGTTTACGCCAGTCAACGACCTTGTCAACTGTACCGTCGTACCTGGTAATGGTTTCCTTTAAGCCATTCAATACTTCTTCGTGATCTTCTTTCTCCATATCCGGAGTAATCACGAGCATTAATTCATAAAGCCCCATCGTTTATCACCTCCCTCTGGTCTAACGGCCCCACTTAAGGAGCAGGGATTTACCTGAAACATAATAGCATAATTAATCTTACAAGACAAGCTAGCGATCACTCATTCATCTTCCTGGTAAACTGGGCTTCGCTTAATTAGGTCAAGAATTCCCCTGATTATTCCGGCTACCGGTACTGCTAAAATCATCCCCAGCAAACCGGCAAGGCTCCCGCCGGCAAGTATGGCCACAATTATTGTAATAGGCCTTAGTTTAATGAACCGCCCGAGAACTACCGGGGCCAAAAACATACCATCAACAACCTGTATTGCAATATAAACCAATATTATCAGGAGTGGGGACGGGGTCATTGGTGAAAAACTTAATAATACCGCTGGAACGGCAGCAATGTAAGGTCCGATATAGAGGATAAAATTAAATATTCCGGCAATCAGCCCCAAGAACAGAGCATGAGGCATGCCTATTATCAAAAGAATAACTCCGGTTATTACCCCGACTATAAAACAGCGGATCAGTGAACCGCGGATAAAAGTCCCCACATTTAAGTCTACAACCGCTATAAGTTCTTTAACAAGCGGCCTTTTATTTACAGGCACCAAATCCACCAGTTGTTCTCTTACTAAATGAAAATCATAGAGCAGATAAAAAACAAGGAAAAGAATAAGAAAAAAATCGACTGCACCGATGATGAGCGAAAGAGAAGCTTCCGCAAGGTATTCAAGCCCATGGTAAATGTTATCGGACAGGCCCATCAAGTAACTTCTGAGCTCTTCTTCGACTTCAAAAATAATTACCTGCTGGGTTAGCCATGAAATATAGTCTTGGAAACGGGCCAGATAATGCGGGAACCTATCTGCCAATTCGCTGGCTTCAAAGTATATAACCGGCACGAGCAAGCTTATTATAAATACACAAAACAATAAAAAGGTTAGAAAAGTTATAGCAGTTGCAAGACCATGGCTTACATTAAAACGAGCTTTCAAATAGTGGAGCAGCGGAGATAATATATATACAATCAAAATGCTGACCAGGAGAAGTGCAACAACCCAGGAAATGCTTTCCAACAGCCAGATTGCCCCGACCAATAATAAGAACAAAACAACAAGTCGAAATGCAAAAGCCCACTGTTTCTCCAATTTCTTCACCTTTCTGATTACCCAATGTTAGCTGCGAAACCTGAAAAATAAAACATCGCCATCTTGCACGGGGTAATCCCGACCTTCAACACGACTCAGACCTTTTTCACGGGCACGGGCAGGACTACCCTCAGCAAGCAATAAATCCCAGGCGAGCACCTCTACATTAATAAAACCACGCTCCATGTCCGTATGCACTTTACCGGCAGCCTCCACCGCCCGAATACCGGCGGGAACTACCCAGGCACGGGCCTCATCGCCTTTAACCGTATAGAAAGTCGCTAATTCCAGGTGATTATAGCACGCTTGTAAAAGCTTTTCAGTGCGGCTCTGCTTTATACCGTATGCTTCCAGAAAAGTAGCCCTTTCCTCTGCGGGCAATTCTATGAGCTCTGCTTCTAGGCGTGCGCATACCGCGATAACCGGGCTTCCGGCGGGAAAAAAAGAGCTGTCAGCATCAAGAAATAAGTCTTCGCTGAGGTTATATACATAAATCATTTCTTTGCGGGTGAGTAAAGAAAGCTGATCTAAAACAAGTTTCTCTTCAGGGGAAAAATGCAAGTCTCGAAGTGATGCACCCCGGTTCAGGTATTCATCTAACCGGTCAATCAGGTCCAGCTCAAACTGTGCTGTTTTATCACCACTTTTTAATTTTGGTTCGACTTTCTGGCGCCTTCTGGCCAAGACCTCTAAGTCAGCCAGATTTAATTCGAGGTTTACTGTTTCCAATCGGGAAAGGGGTGTGGTCCCATTATCAGACAATTGTTCAAAACCGGCCACCACGTGAATTAGTAAATCAACGCTTCTCAAGTGACCTAAAAATTGATTACCAAGCCCTTCACCTCTGCTGGCTCCTTTAACAAGACCAGCCACATCAGTTATTTCTATTGTCGCCGGAGTGATCTTCTCTGAATTGCAAAGCTCGCCCAGCTCAAACAACCGTTGATCAGGCAGGGGGACTACTGCTTTATTGGGATCAATGGTTGAAAACGGATATTTTTCTATCGTCACATCGAGCGCCGTCAGAGCTTTAAACATTGTCGATTTACCGGCATTCGGCAAACCGACAATACCGCAACTCCAGGCCATATACATACCTCCCTGCTTAATCTAATTCCGGATCACCTCCGGATTCGGAATAGACGCTCTTGATGCGGCGCTCAAAACGAGATCGAGGCATTAAAACACTGCGGCCACAATTTATACATTTTATACGAAAATCCATTCCTATTCTGATAATCCGCCAGCAGTTAGTACCACAAGGGTGTCCTTTTTTCATTCGGACCAGTTGACCAACCCGGTACTCGTTCATGGACACCAATCACCGGCCTTTATAAATCCTCAAGAATATTACGGACCTGCCCAAAAACATCTTCTATATTCTGATTGCCGTCGATAGAACTAAGCAGTCCTTTGCCTTGATAAAATTTAATTAGAGGCTCAGTTTGTTTTTTATAAACTTCAAGCCTTTCCTTAACAGTTGCAAGAGAATCGTCTTCCCGCTGATAAAGATCTCCACCACATTGATCGCAGACATTACGTACTTGTGGCGGTTTATACTTTATATGATAGTTGGCACCACAATTACTGCATACTCTTCTTCCGGTTAAACGCTCTATGAGCTCATTTTCTTCGACTTCGATCAACAAAACCCGATCAATTTTAGCTCCAATGTCCGGCAAAACTTGATCCAGAAAAACAGCCTGATCAACTGTCCGTGGAAAACCGTCAAGGAGAGCACCGTTTGCACAATCCGGTTTCATTAAACGGTCCCTGACAATTTCGACTACTAAATTGTCAGGCACTAATTGTCCCTGATCCATATATTCACGTGCATTGCGGCCCATTGAGGTTTCCTCTTTAACCGCTTTTCTTAAAATATCGCCGGTGGAAATGTAAACAAGATTATACTTTTGAGCAATTTCTTCTGCCTGAGTACCCTTGCCCGCTCCTGGTGGTCCTAAAAGAATTATGAGCATATCAATACCTCGCTTTTCAAGTCTTGCCTGATCCTGCATACTATGTGAAAATAAACTATTCTTCTTATGGTTCCAAATTCCTGCCGGACAAAATAAAATCGCACAATATATTTTGCTTTTATTAAGAAGCAAACTGCCAGGTAACAAACGTTTCAGATTGCACCAATTTAAACTTTGACCTGCCGGTGGAGAACATAATCATTTTATTAAAATCAGGAAGCACGGAAAAACATGCTTCCTGATTTAGCTCTGATTTAGCGGGTTAATAACTGGTTGCTGCCTGCAACAGCCGGTTTTTACAAGGTTTTGTCCGCTTTATCTTTTGCGACCGTTGATGCAGGTTCACTGGCTGCGCCCCACCGCTTGCTCTTATCTTGGGCTTCTGAAACTGCCGGTTCTTGGCTTTTTTCACTCATAACCGAAGAGCCACTTTCTTTTTCTTTGTGTTTCATTTCCATGGTTCCGGAAAAAACGGCTCCTTCCTCAATGACCAAAGAATTTGCTTTAAATGTACCGATAGCCGTCCCCGTCCTTTTAAGCTCCAGCTTTCCTTGTGCTTCAAGAACTCCTTCGTAATGGCCGGCTATCGTTATATTGCGAGCCTTAACCTCTACAGCAACCCGGCCGCCTTCCCCGACTATAACATCTCCCTTGTTTGATATGTTTCCTTCGGCTTCACCGTCAATGCGAATCAAACCTTTCCCATTGATGGTGCCATTAAAAAAGGTTTCTTTGCCTATTATTGTATTAACCTTATCTGCCGGTATTTCTACACTCTCCTTTTTAAACAAAGCTATATCCTCCTTTTATTCTTTCTTTTTCAGATATCGTTCTGGATTAACAGTCGAACCTTCATAATGCACCTCATAATGAAGATGTGTTCCCGTAGTTCGACCGGTCCTGCCCATATAACCGATAGTTTGACCCTGCTCAACTTCATCTCCGGCATTAACGGTAAAACTCGATAGATGCGCATAATATGTTTCGTATTCGTTGGGGTGATCAATAATTATTAAGTTGCCGAAAGCCCCGCGATACCCGGAAAAAGTAACTATCCCATCGGCTGTGGCCCTGATCGGCGATCCGTGAGAACCGACTATATCAACCCCCCGGTGAAACTGGGTACCAGAGCGGTAAGGAATCGCTCTCACCCCATAACCGGAAGAAATACGCCCCCGCGCCGGCCAGAGTGCAGGCTCGGCCGAAATATTTTTCGCGTACTCGCCAAGGGTATCCAGCGTGTCAGAATGTTCAGGGACAACATTTTTGAGAAGTTCAATATTTCCAGCAGTCCTTTCCAGAATGCCACCCGAAGGTAACCGGTTATTGTAAACACGCTCATTTTCAAGGGGCCCAAACTGATCAAATGTATGTGGATTTGAGTTTATATAACCGTAGGATCCTGGATTTGATGGGTTTTGCGTGGATTGATCATCTAAAAGCTCATCTATTTCTGTTTCCAGCTCGAGTTTTTCGGTAACAACTTCAATTAATTTGTCAACATCATGTATTTGTTCCTTCATTTTTTCGGTTTCAACAGCTAACGAATCAATTTCTTCTTGTTGAGCCCTGTTTAACTGCCTGAGAGCCTGGGCTTCTCTTGCTTCCGCAGCAGTCTCAAGATAAGCATAGCCAAGCATACTGAAGCCCGCAACTCCGAGCACCAGCAGGGCAACAGCTATTTGTACGACATAAAGAGGAAGCCGCAAGCTAAAAGTAGCCTCTTCTGAATGGGGAACAATCATAATTGTAAAACAGCGCTTTTGCTTCTTAGTTGTCATTATTGTCCAGTACCCTTTCAACAAGACCCTTGAGCTAAAAAAAACGGGTAAAATTAAAATACCATTACTGGCATCATATCCCGTTCCTGTACATTTTCGTTTGTATTATAACACATATAGTCTAACCAGCAAACACGCAGAAAACAGCGCCGAACGCCGGACCTGTTATCTTAGCGTCATGTCTGCTGTTCTAGTGCATCGGCCCCAGCCATTTTACATTACCCCTTAACTGTCCAGACCAGCGCCTTAAAGTTAAGCTTGAAAATGATTCCCTCAAAATGCCTTAACACTTATGGCTTCCGAGAGCGGTTATAAAGATCTTGCTAAATTTACGCATGATTTCTGGATTAAGGAACTACAGCAGACTCATGCAGGTTTCACGTGAAACAATCAGCTAGATCCCTTCCGGTAAAAGCTTGGAAACCAGTCGTTCAAGGTCTTCTTCTCCATAATAAAATATTTCTATTATGCCGCCGTTTTTACCCGGCCTGATCCTTACCTTTGTTCCCAGGCTGCGCTGTATTTGTAGTTGTATCTCAGCTTGTAGCGGATCATTTTCTATCTCTTGGTCCCGGTCCTCTTCTTTCTTCTTATCTCCCCTGGCACTGATATTAGTTGCCATTTTTTCGGCTTCACGGGCAGAAAGCCCTTTTTGCATAATTAGAGTGGCGGTCTCTTGCTGCTTGTCAGGATCACTGATAGCCAAAAGCGGACGAGCTTGGCCCGGCGTCATTTCGTGCCTGGCCAGTGATTCCAGTACTTTGTCCGGCAAAGAAAGCAATCTAACACTGTTGGCAATCGACGGGCGGCTGCGCCCAATACGATGGGCCAATTCCTCCTGGGTATAATTATATTCCTGCATCAGCCTTCGGTAAGCCATTGCCTCCTCAACCGGGTTAAGATCCTCTCTTTGCAGGTTTTCAATTAAGGCTACTTCTAACATCGTCTTTCTGTCAACAGGTTTGACCACAGCGGGCACAGCGCTCAAACCGGCCAAGCGTGCTGCCCGACAGCGTCGTTCTCCCACCACTAAAGTGAAGCTGTCACCATCTTCTTCTGGTGAAACAACAACAGCCTGCAGCACACCGTGTTCCCTAATCGAAGCAGCCAGTTCTTTTAGCTTTTCATCATTGAACTCGCTTCGCGGTTGAAAGGGGTTCGGTTTGATCCGTTCCAGTGATATTTCACTGGTTTCCACCGAGCTCTCCATAACCTCCGGAATTAATGCTCCCAGTCCCTTACCCAAACGTTTCTTTTCACTCATTACCCAAAACCTCCCGGGCTAAAGAAAGATGGAGTGATGCCCCCTTGCTGCGTGGATCATATTCCAGTATATGCTGACCATAACTGGGCGCTTCACTTAAACGAATATTGCGTGGGATAACCGTATTATAAACATAATGCTTAAAATAATTCCGTACCTCTTCGGCCACCTGCTCAGATAATTTAGTGCGTGTATCATACATGGTTAATACTACCCCTTCAATATTCAGGTTTTCGTTTAGATGCTTGCGAACAAGGTTGATGGTATTCATAAGCTGGCCCAAACCTTCCAGGGCATAGTATTCACATTGAATCGGAATCATCACACCATGCGCCGCATTCAAAGCATTTAGAGTAAGCAAACCAAGAGATGGAGGACAATCAATAATTATAAAAGAGTACTCATCAACTAGCGGTTCCAGTGCCCGTTTTAGTTTTTCTTCACGCGAAACCATTGAAACCAGCTCTATTTCTGCACCAGCCAACTGTATTGTCGCCGGAGCAACCATTAGGTTGTCCCAACGGGTCGGCACTACTATTTTCTTTAACGACAAATCATCAATCAAAGAGTTATAGATACAATAGCGTATCTCCTGTTTTGCCAGGCCAACACCACTGGTTGCATTACCCTGGGGATCTATATCAAGAAGCAGGACCCTTGCCCCTCCCTTTGCCAGTGAAGCACTGAGATTAATTGCAGTCGTAGTTTTTCCGACGCCGCCTTTTTGATTCGCAAGAGCGATTACCCGCGCCATTATATGTCTCTCCTATTCATCACTGTTATCGTTTTCCTCTTCAGCTTCGTTGTCACTCAATATTATTAGTCGCCGTTCAATGGGGCAATCCTTTTCAATTGTTATCCTGTTTCTTGTTTGATTGTAACATTTCCTTTGTCAGCCGTATATTCACTTCAATATAATCAGACTCCACTGTTTCATCAACTTCAGGGTAAAATCCCGAACTCTGTATTACCGCCACTGCTTCCCGGATTGTATTTAAAACAATGCGCATGTCTCTGATAATCGGTTTTGATCCCTTGATTTTTTCTTTGCCGTCCTTTTCTCCGTTAATCTTGTCAATTCTTTTCTCAGCCTGGCTCACCGTGAGGCCTCTTTGGCCTATTTCTTCAATAATTTTTAATTGCTGGCCTTCGGAATCAAGCCTGAGCAGAGCGCGAGCATGTCTTTCTGTCAACCCGTATTCCAGTAGTTTTGCCTGAACAGGTCCTGTCAGCTTGAGCAACCTGATTTTATTGGCGATAGTTGATTGGCTTTTTCCCAAGCGTTGAGCCAAAGTTTCCTGGGTAAAACTGAAGTTCTTCATCAAACTCACATAACCGCGGGCCTCTTCAATTATGCTCAGGTTCTCCCGCTGCAGATTTTCAATTAAAGCTGTTGTAGCCATGTCATTATCGGATAATGTTTTTACTGCAGCCGATATTTTTTTCCAACCAAGCTTACGGCAGGCCAGATACCGCCGCTCCCCGACAACAATCTGATAACCATTTCCAACACGGCGCACGACTATCGGTTGAATCAAACCGGATGTTTTTATAGATTGGGCGAGTTCGTTAATTTTTTCTTTTGAAATATCCCGACGCGGCTGAAAAGGGTTTGATTTAATTCGATCAAGATCAATGGCCAGAACTTTTTCTGTAGCCGGTTCTATTGCAGTCAACGAAATTTGTTCTTTGTGTTTTTCCGTCATTACACCAACATCCTTTTCAAAATTTCTTACCTTAATATTTTGACAGTATTCTACACTTTCCTTCAAGCATATGATTTGTTTATAAAAAATAATTGTCAGGTTTAATTAATAGGTTTACCAGCCGGCTTTCCACTTCTCCGCGGATACTTTGCAGGTGTGCTTTTAATCTTAATCAATTGATATAGTATTCTGTCTTCTCCGGACGGTAACTTGTAAAACCATACTTTATCTGCTTTGCCGCCGCAAACATCAATTGCCTTTTCCGCTTCTGCAACTTCTTGCTCGCCCCGCGGCCCTTTATAAAACAAAACCCTCCCTCCAACTTTTGCCAGCGGAAGCATAATTTCTGCCAGAACTGCAGCTTCAGCAACAGCTTTACTTAAAACGAGGTCGTATTTTCCCCGGTAATACTTATTCTGCCCATAATCTTCTGCTCTACCGTTAAGCATATATACGCGCTCAAGGCCGAGTTTCCCGACTGTCTCTTTTAAAAAATTAATTTTACGCTTGTTGGAATCCATTAGATATATTATTATTTCAGGCTTACATATTTTTAGCGGAATTCCCGGCAATCCGCCTCCGCTGCCCAGATCAAGGATTTCGCTTTCGGGGGTAAAAGCGGTTACTTGCAAAGGATATAGCGAATCATATATTTGTTTTTCGATTATTCCTTCCGCAGTCTTTTCTCCTGTTAGTCTTTGTCTCTGCAATCCATCCAATAACATTATGGTGTATAGAGTTAGTTGCTCCACCTGGGAAGTTTTAACTTCAAGCTTGAGATTTTTGAGCATTTTCTCCGTTATAACTTTCACGTGTCCGGACATTATAACCCCATTTCTCAAATCCACTATTTCCCCAGGCAAAATTCACTGAATATCTTATCGAGAAGATCTTCATTAATAGTATCACCGGTTATTTCACCCATTTTACTCCAGGCATTTTGTATTTCCAAGCTGATAATTTCTAAAGGTTGGGTCTCGACGGCCGTTATAGCATTTTCAATATTGATCAGCGCTTCATTAATAATTTCTTCGTGTCTTAGCGAAACGATCACCGGGTTTTCCATCTCCATATTTGAATCAAATAGACGATCCAACTCCACCGTCACCGCATCTTCCAAACGCTTGATCCCCTGACCTTTTATCGCAGCAGTTTCAACTATTTCCGCCCCCGGACAGCAATATTTTATTTGATCCGAAGTTAGTTTTTGTTCAAGATCGGACTTATTAATGACTACAACCAGGCCCTGATTATGCCGTTTTAGGCTGGCAAGCTCTTCATCTGTATCAGTCCACGGAGCCGAACCGTCAATAACCAATATTATTAAACAGGCCTGATCTGCTGCCGAGCGAGACAGATCTATTCCCTGTTTTTCAACTGGATCACAGGTTCCCTGTATCCCGGCGGTATCAATCAAGCGAATAGGGTAACCTCCAAGGTTCATATATCCTTCTAACAAATCACGCGTAGTCCCGGGTATTTCATGAACTATAGCTCTTTGTTGTTGAAGCAAAGCATTAAGAAGAGATGATTTTCCTACGTTTGGCTTACCAATTATAGCAACAGAAACCCCTTCCTGGTAGGCGCGGTTTCTTTCCACCCCCTGTATCAGCATCTGCAATTCTGCTTTTACTTCTTCAAGCCCCCGATCTAATGCAGCATGATCCAAATCATCAGGATCAAATTCATCCGGATAATCAAAAGAAGCCTCGAGGGGAGCCCTAAGAGTTATTAATTTCTCTCTTAATGCTTCCACCTGATTCATCAATTCACCCTGCAGTCCCCGGGCAGCCATTTTAACCGCTTCTTCGGAACGGGCCCGAATCATGTTAAGGACTGCTTCGGCCTGGCTGAGATCAATTCTGCCGTTAATAAATGCTCTTTTTGTAAACTCGCCCGGTTCAGCTAAACGGGCGCCGGCTTCCAAAACCAGTTTTTGAATAGAACGTAGGGTATAGACTCCGCTGTGACAATTGATTTCAACTATATCTTCGCGCGTATAAGTATTTGGAGCAGACATAAAAGCAACCAATACTTCATCAATCAAATTCTTCTGAAAGTCCTTAATATACCCGTAGTATAAATATCGCGGTTTAGGATATCCGGATTGATTTTTTTTGCTACAAGCAAAAACTCGGTCGACAATAGCAAAAGCACAAGGACCGCTTAGGCGAACTATCCCTATTCCGCCTTCACCAAGTGGAGTACTGATTGCAGCAATGGTCTCATTTTCCCTCACAGCGAAACCTCATTTCTTAATTTGTTTCATTAAAAAACCGCCCCGTTTTGGGGCGGCGCCTGAAATTTTGTTTAACGTGGAACAATTATTACTTTCCGGTAAGGCTCTTCCCCGGTACTGCCTGTATAAATACCCGGATAATTTTGCAAGGCAAGATGTATAATCCTTCTTTCCTGGGGGGTCATCGGTTCAAGCGCCTTCTCACATCCTTCTTCAACCACTTTTCGAGCTACATTTTTTGCAAGCTGTATCAATGTTTTCTCGCGTCTGGACCTGTAATTCTCAACATCTAGAACAATCATTTTTTTCAGTTCAGAATATTGCCTTCTGACAATCACTCCCAACAAGTATTGCAGGTCACTGAGGGTTCGTCCCCGTCGTCCGATTAACGCACCTACATCACTACCATATATTTCAGCTTTTAGTTTTTCTTCATCTTCTGTAACGATTACCCTGCCTTCAATTTTCATGTATCTCAGCAATTCTTCCAGGTATGTTTCAACAAATTCAACGGGGGTTTTAACCGGACGTACATGAACCCGGGCATTTCTTCCGCCAAGTATGCCAAATATACCCTGGTTCGGTTCCTCTTTCACTTCGACTATCGCATTGTCTTTTTTTATGCCAAGAGATGTAAGGGCTTTTTCAACAGCTTCCTCTAATGTTCTGCCTGTTGCTTCACATTCATTCATTTTTTACCCTTCCCTTTTTTCTTCTTCTTTGTTTTTCCATCCTTCAGGGCAGTCTTTTTGTCGCTGCTTCTTGCTGTCTTTTGTTCACTGCTTCCCGTTGTTATGTTTTCAACCGCGTTTACCTCTTTAGTTTTAACGTCTTGCTGATCCTTGGGTTGTGTTATCACAACCTCTTCCCCTTTTAGTCTTTCCAAATAATTTATAAACTTGTGCTGTGCTAATGAAAAAACATTATTCATAGTCCAATATATAACCAGGCCAATTGGAAAGCTGAAACTAAAGACAGTAATCATTCCCGGCATTAAGTAAAGCATCATTTTCTGACTGCTATCAGCAGGCATAGACATCTTTGAGTATAAATAAGTTGTTGCCCCGGCGATAATGGGAAACAGGTAATATATGCCATAATCAGCAAAATTTACTGTTAATTGGTTAAGTATTGTATGTTCAGCTTCACCATATATTATGGTGGGCAGGTACGTCAAATTAACAAATTCTGCAGACTGAAATAAATATGGACTAAAAACATCACCCCTGCCTTCAACTATTGTTTTGATTATGTCAGGTTCTCTTAGCAATCTGAAGATCCCGATCAAAAATGGAAACTGGACTAACAACGGCAGGCACCCGGCCAGCGGGTTCATATTATTTTCCTTCATAAATTCGCTCACTGCCTGGTTCTGCTTTTGTTTATCATCTTTATACTTTTGCTGTATTTTCTTCAATTCCGGTTGCAACTTTTGCATTCTTTTAGTGCTTTGTATCTGCTTGTTGTTTAAAGGATAAGTTATTAACTTAACCATCAAGGTGAGAATTATTATCGCTACTCCGAAGTTCGGCACATAGCTATATATAAAACCAATTATTTCGCCGAAAATTTGAGCTATATTTTCTATCATTTATTTTCCACCTTCCATTATATTACTCTACAGGGTGATAACCGCCCGGATTAAACGGGTGACATTTTAATACCCTTTTTATACCCATAATCAGACCTTTACAAAAGCCATACTTTGATACTGCCTCATAAGTGTACTGTGAGCAAGAAGGATAAAATCGGCACACCTGCGGTTTTAGAGGAGAAATAAACAGCCCGTAAAACCTGATCAGCGCCAGGCACGCTATGGTTACCGGTCGCTCTGCTGCCTTAAAGCCTTTTTCTGCAGCAACTTTCCTTTCCGGCATAGATCAAACAACTCCTTACATGCTTCTTGAAAAGAAACATCTACTGCCGGCTTTCGTGCAATCAAAATAAAATCATATCCTTTATGCAAATTAACTTCAATTTTATAAAAAGCTTCTCTGTAGATTCTTTTGATCTTATTCCGTACTACACTTTTTCCAACTTTTTTGCTGATTGAAAAACCAATACGATTAATATTTTTTCCGTTTGGGCAGTAATAAAGGACGATATTTCTAGATACCACCGTCCTGCCCTTTCTGTAGACCCTTTTAAATTCCCAGTTTTTCTTAAGCCTCAAAGATGCCTTTTGACCTTTCAAGCGCTTATTTTGTTTCTCATTTTCTTTCTTCTGTTTCTTACAACCTTTCTTCCGCCTTTAGTACTCATTCTTTTCAGAAAGCCGTGCACTCTTTTACGTTTTCTTTTTTTGGGCTGATATGTTCTTTTCATTATTATCCCTTCATTTTAGCATTCAGAATCAAAGGAAATTATACAGCAACGCAGGTAAACGTGTCAAGGCAACCATCTTACAAATAAGATAATATCTAAAGTTTGCAGCTAAATAACTTTGCTTTTATTTTAATTTTCGGCCTCTCTTTTTGTTCTTATCTTTGCAGTTACTGTGGATATCTGTTAATATATTGCACACAGCAAGAAACATGCATTACTGAACAGAGTTATTCACATTTATTGTTAATAACTTCTCTTTTATGTGAATAACCTTATTAACTCTTGCTCTTTTGGGGAGGCTTAAGCAATGAACAGTCACCTAAATGAAATATGGCAGCTTATCATTTCTGAACTGAGCAAGGAATTGAACAAGCCCAGCTTTGAAACATGGTTCAATCTGACCAAACCTTTATCTTTTGATAATAACTGCCTTGTAATCGAGGTCCCCAATGATTTTACCAAGGAATGGTTTGAAACACGATACAGCAACCAAATAGTTAGGGCAATGAAAGAAATTACAAAAGAAGATTACAAAGTCAGTTTTGTTATTGCTCCCGAGTTTGATGATAAAGAGCAAAGTGCTCTGCAAACAGATAATTTCGAACAAACCAGGACTCTTCCCCCTGATCGCCTGCCCTTCCGTCAGGGTGACGATGATTTAAAAAACAAGTACATAGCCAGTTTCAATCCACGTTATACTTTTGATTCTTTCGTTGTCGGTGCCTGCAATCGTCTTTCGCATGCTGCCTCCCAGGCAGTTGCCGAAAGCCCGGCCAGAGCATACAATCCTCTTTTTATCTATGGCGGTGTCGGCCTGGGTAAAACACACCTTCTTCATGCTATCGGCCAATACACCCTTATAAAACAAGGGTTTTCAAGGGTTTTTTATTTTTCATCAGAAAAATTTACTAATGAATTCATTAATGCAATCCGTGACAACAAAACCCTTGAATTCAGAAATAAATACCGTACCATGGATATATTGTTGATTGATGATGTGCAGTTTTTAGCCGGCAAAGAACAAACCCAGGAAGAATTTTTTCACACCTTTAATGCTCTTCACGATAATAACAGGCAGATAATCATTTCCAGCGACCGTCCTCCAAAAGAAATTCCTACTTTAGAAGATCGCTTGCGTTCACGTTTTGAATGGGGATTGATAACCGATCTGCAAACACCTGATTTAGAAACAAGAACGGCAATTTTAAGGAAAAAAGCCCTTTCCGATGGTATAGACATTCCAGATCAAGTAATCCAGTATATTGCCGAAAAAATTGTCACCAACATCCGGGAATTAGAAGGCGCACTAATCCGCATTATAGCATATGCTTCGCTTTCCGACACTCCTGTAACCCTGGAATTGACCGAAGCAGCATTACAAGACATTATTTTTACCCGCAAAAAACATATAACTATCAATACTATTATTGAAGCAACAGCAGAATGTTTTAATATTCAACCGGCAGAAATTAGATCAAAAAAACGAACTCAGAATATTGCCCTGACCAGGCAAGTGGCCATGTACCTCTGCCGTATGCTTACCGATTTATCTTTACCAAAAATTGGAGAAGAATTTGGGGGAAGAGATCACACCACTGTTTTACATGCCTTTAATAAAATAGAGGTCATGGTAACCAATGATAGAGATTTTAAGCACCGTCTTGAATTAATTAAGAATAGTATACTGGATAATTCCTGAATAACCTGTTGATTAGTTGTGTGCTTTCCATCCTTTTATTATTATGCACTACTAAATCAATCTTTAAACAACCATTTTAATAACTTATCCACATTTTTTCTTTTAATGATATAATTATTCCAGCTTGATGTATAAACTTTTTTTTAGACAAA
>SLRT01000176.1 GCA_007130825.1 Syntrophomonadaceae bacterium
ATTGAAGAAAAATTCTGGCTAAAATTAGCCCAGTGGACATACGCCAATCTTGATTTTTGCTGAAGCCATGATTAACAGAGGCGATCACAAAAAAGCAATACTTGTATTACAACGGAGATTTATAAAAATGAATACAAAGCAAAAAGATATTTTGCGCTATGTAATAGCAATGGTCTCGGCTTTAATTGCGAGTTTTTGTATAAGTCCGATTTGGGGCGGGACTGCATTATTTTGGATTGGCTTGGCGGTAGCAGTTTTTTTTGTATTTGCAATTTTAGGGACTTTATATGGTCATAAACTTGATAAATAGATGGTTGTAACTCATTCCCGGCAGTCTCTACCCTGGACGAGCCAGGACCATCACTGCCCATCATTCTGTTATTACCTTGCATAAAAATCAAACAGTATACTTCCATTTATTTACTTGAAAGAACATCCTAATTTAGGTATAATACAAGGTAAAAGGGATAAAGATAAGGCTCCATGAATTATATGGTTTGTGGATTTAACCGGTTTTTATACTTTTTCGCAAAAATTCGACCAGTGATTAACCTCGGGGAGCCTTACAGCATATAGATGATCTGCAGATGTGGTGCAATAAAGCTCTGAAAAATCTTTTTATTCAATGGAGGTGATATTATATGGAGAGAAAAGAATATCAGGAAAAGTTGGAAGCACAAATAAAAGAATGGCGAGCAGAAATTGATAAATTAAAGGCGCAAGCAGAAAAGAAAACGGCAGAAGGCAAGTTAGAATACAAAGAAAGAATAAAAAAGCTTGAGCAGAGAGTGGAGCAAACAAAAGAAAAACTAGATGCTTTAAAAGAAACCAGTAGTGAGAAATGGAATGAAGTTAAGAAAGAAATAGAAAAAGAAACAAATGAAATAAAAGCGCAACTAAGAGACATCTTGTCTTAGTTGGCTTAAACAAGCTGGAAAAGAAGCTGAACTATAAACCGGGATATAACAAAGGGCAGTTTGTGAATAGCACATCAACTGCCCTTATTTAGCGCTGATTGCCGGCAGGGCCTCAAACAGGTTTAGTCTGTACATGGAAACGCCTTATTACAAGCAACAGCGGATATTATGCCCGGGCAAGCAAAAAGCACTGGTATAAGGCCAGTGCTTTTTGAAAAAAATTGGCAATTCTCATGTTTCTTGTCTAAGATTGATGCACATTTAAACCGGGGTTTTGCTATTGGACATACTTTTCGGCAATGTTTCCCGCGATAGGAAGTTTAAAAGTGCTGTTTTGATAAGCCATAATCATTAAAAGAATCCACAAAACAAGCGAAACTATACCAAGCAGGGTCATAAGCAGTCCAATGAAGCCGGTGACAACCAGTAAAAAAGTGGCTCCCGCTCCGAAAGCAATTGCAACGAGTATACTTTGAAATATTGTAAATACGATATAAATCACGGTAATCGCTCCAAATACCACTATAGATTGCATGGCATGAAACCTAACAAATTGGTTTTCTTTCTCGCCGAAGAAAAATACAAGACCCGTTATCCACCCCAACAGATAGGACAATAATCCTGCTACATTTGGGGACATTCCCATGCTAGTTTTATCCTGTTCCATGGTTTCACTCCTTATTTTTTTTCTGACGCTTAAAATTGGACCTTTCATTTCTTTCGATAACATCATAACATATTTTTCGGTCACAAATCAATACGCCGCGCGCACGCCTGGACCATATTTTTCTTTACCCAACCGGTCAGTCCGCTTTAATCCTAAATGGTTATTTTAAAAAACTAACACTTTATCAGCTTCTTCAGTTAATCTGGCTATCTCGTCCAGAGAACTTTTTTCTGCTCCACGGAGCAAAAATTCTGCTTTCATCCCCCGAGCGTTCATGCAGGTGGTGCACAGTATTACTTTGCCCTTTTTGGCCAGAACAGCCTTTAACATCCTTTCAATATTATAATAACCTTCAGGCGTATCCTGGCCGGAAAATGCATTAATAACCCCGTCGCCAAGTAATGCAATGTTAATTTTTGCATTATGATTTTTTTGTAAGCTCATCGCTAAACGCAGAGCGTTATAAGGTTTTTCTGTTCCATAAGGACCGTCATTAATTATAATCAGGTAATTCATCTACTATCACCTCATTTACATAGATCTGTTAACAGATCTAATTATATCATTCCACTGTGCACACAACTACCGGCCGGGTAGCTTGGCCTGAATCCATTTAACTTGATCAATTATTATAACAGCTAACAGAACAAATAAACCTGTTTGGAGACCGTTATTACAATTGATTTATTGCTTGGAACTTTTTTGTGCTCAGTTGCCGCTATCATTTTAAGCTCAGAAATGACACATTCCTGGCTTTTGTTGGAACTTAAATATTTAGTTAATGTGATTCCGAAGTGTCAACCTTCAGGTTACGCCCGGGCAGCGGCCACAATCGGGCATTTATTTTAAAAGCAAAATGATGCCTGTAGCATCGCCGACCTGGTAATAATAGGTTGTCAGCAACACCTTCCCCATGACAGCTAAGACATATTTTTAACTACCGGGATTCCTCTTTCTTCAAATACTCTAATTTTAAAACCGTCACTGACAATGCTGTCATAATCGTGACCTGCGTCGGCGGGCCAGACCCCGTGGAAAATAAAAGGTTCTTCACCGCAGTTGAGTGTGCGGTGTGCCCAGTAGGGTGGAATATAAGCTGAAGTCCCTATTTTCATATGCAGGGCTTGTGTTTCACAACCGCGGGTTGTCATTAGGAGATAACCTTCTCCCCTGATGCAGGTATAGATTTCAGCCCGGTTTTCGATGGTGTGGAAATGTCCTTTAGTAAAGAAATATTCCTTCCCCACTTTACCCGGATAGATAACAGTCGTGCATGATAGAAGATGGCCTTCTTCATTAGGGACCGGAATTTCGTTGACTTCGTAAAGGACGGTATCGTTTTCATTCAGTAGCCGTTTATAGGCTTCCTGATCATAAAACAGCCCATCCAGGTTAC
>SLRT01000076.1 GCA_007130825.1 Syntrophomonadaceae bacterium
TAAATCCTGATAATAGGAGTTGCTCAAAACGGTTCTTTCAGCGCTCATACCCGCCAGATAAAACCAACCACTGAGTACTACGAAAATTGATATTAAAATTAAAAGAAATATTTTTAAACGCCGCATCTGCATCACCTGTTTTTTTGCTCAACCATGATATTTTTATTCTACTTCATCCGGATATTATTAGCACAAGTTCAACCTAATCTTTAATACCATAATTCTTTTACTGTGGTCATATCCCTGCATAAAAAAAGATTTTTTTCCGGAAAGTAGGTATTGTTATTTCAAGAATCTTTATTAAGGTTCAAAGTTTTCCGAAGTTCATCGGTGATAGATTTTGAAGAGGACGGTTTTTACTTCGAGCATCATCAATTATTCAAGTAACCAGGTCAGGCGTTAAATTTTGTTATCGGCATTTGTCAGGCGGATAATGCCGATAAAGCAGCGCATTTAATTCAAGGGACAATTAGGCAGTGCTCCCCTGACTATGATTAACCCCGAGCCGTTTGTTGTTGATGATCTGGAAGATAACAGTGTAGATATTGTCAGTTAATAATATTTTTACTGGCAATAAATCGCCGGATTTTTTATAATCTTGTTGCTGTCGGGCTATTTAACGTCTTTATCTATTTTTTCGCCGGTATTATCCAGTGCTGATTTAGACTGTAAGCTAATTGCAGGAGTTCGATGAATTCCTGTGGAAGTTATACTTTTCTGTTTCTCAAAACGCTGAAACTAACTAATTCATTGATCCGAATGAATAACTATTGACATAATGAAAAGATTTATTTAAAATATTTATAGATAATCTATATAAATTGTAGGGAATATCCAACTAAACTGCGGAGGTCGGGTATGAAGATTGCAAAAAATGTAACTGAATTAATCGGTAAAACCCCCCTTGTTTATTTAAACAGGGTTACTGAGGGTTGTTATTCCAGTGTGGTGGCCAAACTGGAAACTTATAATCCGGGGGGCAGTGTGAAGGATAGAATTGGGTTAAGTATGATCGAAGCGGCAGAGCGCGAGGGCCTTATTGGTCCGGAAACAGTGATTTTGGAGCCAACAAGCGGTAATACAGGCATTGGATTGGCTCTTGTTTGTGCGGCAAAAAATTATAAATGTGTATTAACAATGCCTGACACGATGAGTTTGGAACGCAGAAACATGCTCCGGGCTTTAGGGGCGGATCTTATCCTGACCCCGGGTAAGGAAGGGATGACCGGTGCGGTGCAAAAGGCAGAAGAACTGGCGCGCCGGGACAGGAAGTATTTCATCCCCCAGCAGTTTACCAATGCAGCCAATCCGGCAATACATCGGCAGACTACAGCTGAAGAGATTTGGGCGGATACTGACGGAGCAGTTGATATTCTTGTTTGCGGTGTCGGTACAGGTGGTACTATTACCGGGGTTTCGGAAGTAATAAAAGGAAGAAAACCCGATTTCCAAACGGTGGCGGTTGAGCCGGAAAGTTCGCCCGTTTTGTCCGGAGGTGATCCTGCACCTCATAAAATCCAGGGGATCGGAGCAGGTTTTATTCCTGAAGTTCTGCGTGTGGACTTAATAGATGAGGTGATCAAGGTTTCTGATCAGGAAGCGCTGGCAACAGCTCAGAGTTTGTTGAAGGAAGAAGGTATGCTGGTCGGTATTTCTTCCGGCGCTGCATGTGCTGCAGCTCTGCAAGTGGCCAAGCGTCCGGAAAATGAGGGCAAGCTGGTTTTAACTGTTTTACCCGATCTTGCTGAACGTTATATGACAACTGATTTATTTGCTGGTAAAGAAAAAGAATAATCCGGCTGTCGCCTGATCTAAAATTGCAAGTGGCTAAATATATTAAATTTTTTGGATAAACAGTTTATAACAATTAAGTTCAGCTGGCCATAAAAGATGGCAGGTTAACAAGGAGGCAAACCTGGATGCAACTTTCAACTAAAGCCCGCTATGCTGCCCGGGCGCTGGTTGAACTGGCTTTAAGTTACGGCGAAGGTCCGGTTAAACTAAAAGACGTTGCCGGGAAACAGAATATCTCTTTAAAGTACCTGGAACAGGTAATGTTTCCATTGCGCATTAACGGTTATGTAAAAACACACAAAGGTAGTCAGGGTGGATATACTTTAAGCAGGCCACCGGAAAAGATCAACCTTTATGAGGTGATCCAATGTGTCGAAGGCTCGCTTTCAACGGTTGATTGTGTGGATAATCCGGATCTTTGCGAGCGGGTGGAACTGTGCGTAACCCGCAATGTATGGGTGGGACTGAAAGAAGCAATTTATAAAGAACTGAGTAGCATAACTCTGGACGAACTGGCTAAAAAACAGAGTTTACTTTATAAAGCGAAGGAATAAACTGCTATGAACCTGTTTAATTGCCGGTGGTGTGGGCTGTTTTACAGGGGCCGCAACCAGGGCCAATCACGTGATTACGGCCTGTCGGTGTCGCTTTTCAGTAGAGTATTTTTGTGCCGGCTGTTCTGGTTCTTTTAGAATATCATGGAAAGACAACTGCCTTTCAACCCCGTTATCCAGTGCAAGGGGTTGATTTTTATATTTTGGCAGCATCTCCGGTTTGATACTTACGACTCTTTTATAATCCCGCACGGATAAACTCGGATAATCGCACACTGCTGCCTAAAGCCGTTTAAATGAAGTCAGATGGAGGTAAATAACTTTTACTAATAAAAGCAGGAATCATTATTAATAAATAGAATATAAAATACAGGTGATAAGATTATAATTAGGAGGTCCAGTTATGAGCGTAAAAGTTGGTCAAAAGGCACCGGATTTTGAAGCTAATGCTTATGTTGACGGCGGTTTTAAGAAAGTAAAGCTTGCGGATTACAAAGATAAGTGGGTGGTGGTATGTTTCTATCCAGGCGACTTTACCTTTGTCTGACCGACTGAATTGGCGTCAGTTGCCGCCAGGTACAAAGAACTGCAGGATCTCGGTGTAGAAGTGCTATCATGCAGCGTTGACAGCCAGTTTACCCATAAGATCTGGCAGGAAGTGGAACTTTCGAAGATGGTCGACGGTGGAGTCCCCTTTCCGATGCTTTCCGACACAGGCGGAAATATTGGCACCCTTTACGGGGTTTACGATGAGGAAGGCGGCGTAAATATCAGGGGCCGCTTTATAATTGATCCCGATGGCATTATTCAGGCTATGGAAGTGCTTTCTCCACCGGTGGGAAGAAATTTTGCCGAGCTGGTTCGCCAGGTCCAGGCTTTCCAGCATGTGCGTAAAACCGGAGAACCGACGCCGGCAGGCTGGCAGCCGGGTAAAAAAACACTTAAACCCGGGCCTGAACTTGTGGGCAAGGTTTGGGAAACCTGGAAAATCGGAGACTGATAACGAAGGAGATTTGAGTCTTGCTTACATTCTACTGTTTTACGACCTGAACTACCTGCCGTAAAGCGAAAGCGTGGCTTTCGGAGAAAAACTTTAACGGGGAGTTTTTGCTGTCTTCTTGATATCTGTTAAGGAAAGCGATCTTTTTCAGGCCGGGTGTTTGATCATGCCCGGTCTTTTTGTCATAATGGTATTATATAATCCGGCGGTTTGACTTTAAGCAGATGCGGATCTTAACTGCAAAGGGAGGTATACTATCGTGAAAAAATATTTTTCCGGAGTAACCATTGAATGTAAAAGCGGTGATATTACGGAGCAAAAAGATATTACAGCGGTGGTCAATGCTGCTAATGCCCAGCTGAGAAGCGGTGGGGGTGTTGCGGGAGCCTTGCACCGGGCGGCCGGTCCGGGGCTCGAGGAAGAGTGCCGACCCCTGGCGCCGATAAAACCGGGTGAAGCGGTAATAACGGGGGGGCATAATTTACCCAATCGTTATGTTATACACTGCCTGGGGCCGGTTTATGGTGTTGATAAACCTGAGGAAAAATACCTTGCCGATTGTTATCGTAATGCCTTGCGTTTAGCTGAAGAAAGCCAGATCGATTCGCTTGCTTTTCCTGCCCTGTCAACAGGGGCATTTGGTTATCCCATGGAAGAAGCATCTGAAATTGCTTTTAGGACGATTAAAGAAGTTATACCTGAATTAAAAGAAATAAAATTGATACGCTTTGTATTGCGCGGTGGTCAGGCGATAGAAATTCACCAACAATTTATGGAAAAAGTTTTTGGTTAATAAAAAACATAATGTAATTAAACCATATAAGAGTAATGGGAGGATGTCTGCTGATTTAGTTGACAACTGCTGTCTGGTTAACCCCTTATTTTATCCGGTTCAGCATACTTCCTCTCTTTAGTTATATAACTATTTGTCGTGCCCCTCTGATTTTTTGATTTTCTATTGGAAAGTAGGGCTTAATAAATCATGCAGTTGATCGAAGCGCTCATTTTTGGTATTGTCCAGGGTTTATCGGAGTTTTTGCCAATATCAAGTACGGCCCACATTATTATTGTCGAGCTTGTATTTGGCTATAATTTTCCCGGACTGGCTTTTGAAATTTATTTACATCTAGCTTCTGTGTTTGCCGTTATGCTTTATTTTCGCCAGGAGCTTTGGGCTGTGATTAAAGGTTTTTTTCGCTATTTCGGGGGAAAAACGGCTGAAAATAGGGTTCACTTCCTTTTTGGCCTGTACATTATCATTGCTACGGCAATAACCGGCGTTTTTGGATTAATTCTTCAGGCGTTTGTTGCAGATGTGATGAAAACCCCCTCTTTTATTGCCGTTGCGCTTCTTATAACCGGAACGGCTTTAATTTTTATTGAACGTTTTAAGGAGTACGGCAACCGTACAGAAGAAAAGATGACTTTTGTAGACTCCATACTTGTTGGTTTAGCCCAAACAGTAGCTGTCTTGCCCGGTATATCACGTTCTGGTTCGACTGTAATTGTCGCCCTGTGGGCGGGACTGGAACGTGATACAGCTGTGCGCTATTCTTTTCTGCTCGTTATTCCGGTAATCCTGGGTTCAACTGTCCTGGCCACGGGGGAAATGTCCGCTGAAATATGGGCTTTTATCGGCACGGCTCCTTTAGCTCTTTCCTTTATTGCCTCGTTTATATTTTCCTGGATCGGCATTGTCTGGCTGATTGACTTTCTTAAAAAAGGTCGTTTAATCTATTTTGCCGCTTACTGTTACATCGTGGCTATTTTGGTCTACCTTTTTGTCCAGGAAATACCGCCTACGGTTTAGTATACGGGGCTTAATTGCCAGATGCACATCATGCGGCTGTGGCCCGCTCACTTTATTTAACACATCAAGCAACCTTTATTCTCAGGCAGTTATCCGAATTGGTTATTTGCCTTCATGCCGATTAAAATATCTATTTTGCACATAAGTTAAGAAGTCTGTCTGGTTTTATGCATATCACTAATGTTTTTTTCACAGGGGGAAGGTATCTGCCTCCGCTTAAAGAATTGATGGGTACAGGTTTTTTTGGGTTCTTACGTATTTGGCGCTAATATAAAATATACTGGTATATGCTTTGTGGACTAGATATGATCATAAAAATGTTTCTTATGATCATATCTCTGGAATATTACGTATTTACAAAATAAACTGTATTAGAACTTCTTTAAGTTTCCTGTCCGGTATTTAACGCTAAAATTGAAAAGCAGGTGATGAAAATGGCCGATCTCCAACTGGAACTGGAAAAGGCGATCAGGGTTATTAAAATTGAGGTTTCCTCCTCTGAGCAGGAAGAGCTGCACAAAGAACTAAATAATTTTTTGCTTTGGCTGGAGCCCATGCTGGATTTGGATACAAAAGATACCGCACAGGTTCTTTTCAGACATGATGCTTTTAATGTATGGCGAAAAGATCGAGTAAAACAAGGTGAACTGGCTGAACTGCAGGAGGCCGCTCCAAATTTTGCCGGTGGCTTTTACCTTGTTCCCCGGATCTTTGAATAATTATCAGGCCAAATGATAGGAGGCTTACCGTGGAGTTAAGAAAAACATCTGTCCGCCAGGCGGTGGAAGCGGTTTACAACAGGGAATTGACTGCTCACAAGTTGATTGAGCAAACACTTAAAAACTGTTCAATACTCAACGAAACTATGAATATTTTTACCCACATTGCCGGTATTGATGCACTGGAGCAAGCCAAAGCTGTTGACCGGAAAATTGAAAACGGTGCGCAGTTACCTTTAGCCGGTGTGCCGGTAGCGGTAAAAGATGATATCTGTTATGGCGTTTTACCGACCAGTTTCGGATCTGCCGCTTTTAAAGAATTTATTTCTCCCTATACTGCTACTGCCGTGGAAAAACTGATGGATGCCGGAGCTATTGTTGTCGGTAAAACCAACCTGGACGATATGAGCCAGGGTTCAACTACTCTTTCTTCTCCGTTTGGTCCGACGCTAAATCCCTGGCTTGCTGAACGGGCAGCTGGAAGTGCGGGAGCGGCGGCTTTGGCCACAGGGGTTTGTATGTTATCTCTTGAAAGCGACAATGGGGGAGCCCTGCGGCAGGGAGCCTCGGACTGTGGGGTAATCGGGTTGCGTCCGACAGCGGGACGGATTTCAAACTATGGGCTAAACACTTTTACCAGCTCTTTTGGCCAGGTTGGTATCAGTGCATTTTCCAGTGAAAACATTTCCTGCGCTTTTGAAATAATTTCAGGTTTTGACGAGCGTGATGCTTCCACGGCTGTCTGCCGTGATAGATCAACTGAAAAACATGCTGTTGCGGACATTGAAAAGATAAAAATCGGCTATCCGGTTAATGCCTTTGATTATTTAGAGCCTGGTTTGAGAGAAGTATATGAAAAAACCCGGGATGAATATGCTGCCCGGGGTTTTATGTTCGAAGAGATCGATTTAACTTTATTGCGTGAAGCTCTTCAGGCTTATTATATAATTTCTGCAGCGGAAGCATCCTCAAATCATGCCCGCTTTGACGGTATTCGTTTTGGAAAAGCAGGGAAAGCGACTGATTTGGAAGAGCTTTATTGTAAAACACGCGGCGTTACCCTTGGCCGGGAGGCCCGCCGCCGCAGTGTCTTCGGCACCTTTTTACTCAGTAAAGGCAACTATGATTGTTATTATCGGCAGGCCTTAAAAGTATGGAACATGGTTCGGGAAGAGTTTGCCGCTGCTTTTGGCCGCTATGACATAATAGTCTTACCGGCAGTTAAAAGCCTTCCCCGGCCGCTTGATGAAGAAAAAGAATTTATAGAGGACTGGGCAGACGACCTTTATTGTGCGCCGGTCAGCCTGGCTGGTTTGCCATCACTGTGCCTGCCGGTGGGCAGGGTAGGTCAGCTTCCTGTTGGGATGCAGTTGATTGGGCCACCGTTCAGCGATGAATTTTTGGTGGAAATTTGTAACCGGGTTTTCCGGTAAAAATTATTTTACTTATCCTGGATATTATAAGGGATGCCAGGGAAATAATACCAGTTTAGCCCAACCAGGAAAGAGAAAAAAGGTAGGGAATTAGACTGGGGTTTTTAGAGGTGGCGAAAGGAAGGAGAGAAAGGAAGGTATTCATGAAATACGAAGTAGTTATCGGCCTCGAGGTTCATGTTGAACTGCTCACTGAGTGTAAACTTTTTTGTTCCTGTCCGAACCGCTTTGCATCCGAACCGAATGTAAACACCTGTCCTGTTTGTCTGGGCTTTCCCGGGGCTTTGCCTCAAATGAGTTATGATGCCCTGCAGCAAGCTCTCAATGCTTCTGTGGCTTTAAATTGTGAAATAGCCCTTTACAGTTATTTTGATCGTAAAAACTATTTTTATCCGGACATGCCAAAAGGGTACCAGATTTCACAATATTACAGGCCCCTGGGGAGCAAAGGTTACCTGGTGATTGAAAATGACAGTGGAGGAGATAACAAAGTGGGCATTGCGAGGGTCCATATGGAGGAAGATGCCGGTAAACTGGTGCATGCTTCAAGCAGTGTTTCTGCCGGCAGTTCAGGGACTTCTTCATCAGGGAGTTCTTCGATGGTTGACTATAACCGGGCCGGTGTGCCTTTGATCGAAATTGTTACTGAACCTGATTTGCACTCATCAGGAGAAGCGCGCCGCTATCTCGAGAAACTGAAAAGTGTTTTGCAGTATGCCCGGGTTTCTGATTGCAAGATGGAAGAGGGTAGTTTGCGTTGTGATGCTAATGTCTCACTGCGTCCCCCGGGTGGCCAGTTGTTCGGTACTAAGACCGAACTTAAAAACATGAATTCGTTCCGGGCGGTGGAAAAATCTTTGGATCACGAGATTAAGAGACAGGCTGCAATCATAGATCGCGGTGATGAAGTGGTTACTCAGACCCTGCGTTGGGATGAAAACAAGCAGGAGACGATTGTGATGCGCAGTAAGCTTGAAGCGCATGACTATCGTTGTTTTGCTGATCCTGAACTGGCCCCGATTGAGCTTGCTGCCAGTGAGGTGGAAAAGGCCCGCGCGGCCCTGCCGGAAATGGCCGAAGCCAGGGCGGAGCGTTTAGTTAATGATTATAACCTCCCCGAATATGATGCTAAAGTATTGACTGCGTCACGTTGTTTGGCCGATTACTTCGAGTCGTGCCTGGCACTCTACAATAATCCCAAGGAGGTCAGTAACTGGGTGATGGGGGAATTCTCTGCACATTTGAAAAACGCCGGGCTGGAAGCGGATCAGTGCTCTTTCCAGCCTGAAGATATGGCTGAATTACTTAAGATGATCGACGAAAAGCTGATCAGTGGCAAGCTTGCCAAGGAAGTTTTAGAAAAAGCATTTCAAAGCGGCAAACCGCCACGCAAGGTGGTTGAAGAAGAAGGTTTGCTGCAGATCTCGGATCAGTCTGAACTGGAAGAGATTGTTGACCAGGTAATCAGTGACAATCCGGATAGTATCGAAAGTTACCGCGGAGGCAAGACCAAGGCTCTTGGCTTCCTGGTCGGCCAGGTGATGAAAGCTACCAAAGGCAAGGCCAATCCTCAGCTGGTAAATGAACTGCTGATTAAGAAGATCGACGGATAATTTTTCTAACTGCTGTTTCCGCATGCTCTCCTTCTATACAAGCGTGTTTGAAAGAGCCGCGCCCCGGATGAGAGCGCTGATAACTTTGCCGGACAGAAAGCAGAAATGACGGAGATAAACAGCTCCTTTTCATCGGTTATATGTTTCAACCTGGTAATCAGGCAGCAGTTTAACCATTATTTTCTGGGCAGTGCTTTTACCGGCGCCGCTTGGACCACGCAGGCCGAAGATTTCGCTTTGCTGATGACAAAGGAAATGCCTTTGATCGTGTTTTTGCGTTTGTGCAGGTATCTATACTCTACGTTTCTGACCTGGAATAAGTCTCATGCTCCCCTTAAAGTACGCTGCACAACGCTATTTTTACAGCTTTTCCCTGCTTAATTACAACTACAAAATGCAATTTGATTTTCTTCTGTATACACAATGGGTTAAGGTTCTCAGCCTTTTACCTGCTGGTAAGCATATTCCAGCCACTGCATCGCAATTTGCAGGTCTTTTTGCTCCACCGTGGCGCCGCACCAGAATCGCAAACCGGCTGGAGCATCTCGGTAGGAAGCTATATCGTAGGCGATATCTTCTGTTTCAAGAATTTTAATCAACTGCTTGATTTGGTCCGGTTCCAGATCGACAGTGAGACAGACACTGGTATTGGATCTGATGGCCGGTTCGGCGGCGAGAAAGTCAATCCAGTTGTGGCCGGTGACGAAATCTTCGATCACTTTCAGGTTGTTTTCGCTGCGCCTGATCAATCCTGCCAGACCCCCGATGCTTTCCGCCCATTGTAATGCGTCGAGATAATCTTCATTGCAAAGCATTGAAGGGGTATTGATTGTCGATCCTTCGAAGATCTCATAATTTAACTTATCACCTTTCTTAAGTCGGAAAATTTTTGGCAGGGGCCATGGTGGGGAATAGTTTTCGATCCTTTCAACAGCGCGGGGAGATAATATGAGCATTCCATGGGCTGCTTCTCCACCCAGCACTTTTTGCCAGGAGTAAGTAACGACATCTAATTTATCCCAGGGTATATCCATGGCGAAAACAGCCGATGTGGCATCACAAATAGTCAATCCCCGGCGTTCGGCAGGGATGAAATCGCCTCCGGGCACTTTAACCCCGCTGGTTGTGCCGTTCCAGGTAAAAACAAGATCGTTCTCGAAATTGATTTTAGAAAGATCGGGTAAAAACCCATAGTCTGCTTGATGATAATTGACTGCTTCTAATTTAAGTTCTTTGCGAATATCATCAGCCCAGGTTTTGCCGAATGCTTCAAAGTACGCCACATCCACTGCCCGTTTGCCAAGCAGGCTCCACATGGCCATTTCAAAAGCACCTGTATCCGAGGCGGGCACTATGCCGACAAGATAATCTTTAGGAAGTTCCAGGATCACTTTAGTTTTGTCGATAGCTTCTTTCAGGCGTGCTTTTCCAATGCTGCTGCGGTGGGAACGACCCAGGGGTGCGCTCTGAAGTGAATCCAGGTTGTAGCCTGGACGTTTGGCGCAGGGTCCTGATGAAAAATGTGCTTTACCCGGCTTATCTTTCGGCTTTTGATGCATAAATCAAAACCTCCATTTTTAAAATTAAAATATTAGAACGGTTGTAAATCATTTATATTTTAATAATAGATTACTAAATAGTAAAAGTAAACAAGTAATTGTTTTGTTTAAAAATGTGACATAATTTATGTTTCTAACTGAGAAAATTTATCAGACAATAGAACCTTAACCATCGAGTAAACGGTGATATTTATATAAATGTTGACAATAATTATCAATTTGAAAGGAACCGAGTTATATGAAAAATATCTTGATTGTTATCATCTGTTTATTTTTACTGTTCTTTTCTTATGGTTGCACTGCTCAATAAGCTGAACCTCTTGAGCAGGCAGTTAATGTAGTGACCACGATTTACCCCCTGGCGGATATAATCAAGCAGCTGGGTGGAGATAAAGTAAATGTATCCTATCTCTTGGACGCCGGGGCAAGCCCTCATACTTACGAACCGGCAGTTGCAGTTTCCAGTTGATTGGAGATGAAATTGAAGAGGTTACCCGCTTCAGAATTGAGGAACATACACTTGAGGTGTATGCTTTCTGCCAGCAATGCTTAAGGGAAAAAGAGGTTTATTCAACGGAAAAGATATAATAATAGATTGGCTGACCGCCGTACTGCAGTTCAACTTCAACTGCGGGGCATGTTTCTGCTACTGCATTGGCCAGTAGTAAAGCTTTGTCACGGGGGGTATCCTGCCCGTAGAATATAGTTACGATATCGTTTTCTTCTTCAACTATTTCTTTTACCAGTTCAAAAGCGGCTTGATGAAGTTCCTGGCCTGAAGTGACGATTTCCTCACCGAAAAGGCCAAGATATTGGCCGGTTTTAACCGCCGATCCCCTGATTACAGTATCCCTGGTTGCATAGGTGACCAGGCCTGTTTTTACGTGGTTTACTGCCTGGTTCATGCTTTTAACATTATCTGCAATTGGCTGGTATGATTTGTACGCAAGCAGTGCGGCTAAGCCTTCCGGTAAAGTCCTGGTGTCCAAAACTTCAACCTTTTTATCAGTCAGAGTTTTAAGCTGTTTGGCGACCATAATGATGTTTTTATTATTCGGCAGAATTATGACGGACTGCTGCGATAGATCCTGAACAGCGTTTAACA